>DUPR01000017.1:0-22500 GCA_012838205.1 Methanobacterium sp. | reverse complement strand
TCTTTTCCAGATGATTGAATCTTTAGAAATCCATCGAGTCATATTTTACTCCCTAAACCCACACCCAGACACACCCTATGCTAACACTCCTCAACCAGCCTCATTGTACTATGCTGGTGTAGTTGCAGCCACTAGGCTACAATTCCCCCAATTGGAGATAATCACCGGAACATGGGTTGATAATTTGGCAAATATCGGTCCATTACTACTTGCAGGGGCTAATGGCATTACAAAATTCCCATTATTTAAAATGTTTGGCACTCGGCACGGTAGAAGAGTTGAAGAAGAGGTTCTATGGGCTGGTAGGGAATTAAAGGGAACTTTCACCGATTTGAATTGTCTGGGGGGTGAAAGTCCTAAAAGTGGACTGGAACCATTCCTAAAAAGATATATCAATAGTTGTCGTAATAATAAAACAGAGTACAAGGTCTAAATTTAACTCGTTATTTTAGGAGGAATAGTCATTAAGATGAAGTGCGGATTGGAAATCCACGTTCAACTCGAAACAGAATCAAAATTGTTTTGCACATGTCACACTAACTACCAGGAGGCAGATCCCAACACTAACATATGTTATGTATGCTTGAATCAGCCTGGAGCCAAACCATACCCCCCCAACCAGAAAGCTCTGGATGGTGCGTTGATGATTGCTCTAATGTTAGGTTGCAAGATAAATCCAGAAGTAACCTACTTCATGCGCAAACATTATGATTATCCTGATCTTCCCTCAGGATTCCAGAGGACATCAATTCCCATAGGATTCGAAGGAGATCTAAATGGAGTTCGCATCAGAGAAGTTCACATAGAAGAAGATCCTGGTCAATACAAACCAGA
The DNA here is from genome assembly GCA_012838205.1 of Methanobacterium sp. Lineage (NCBI taxonomy): Archaea > Methanobacteriati > Methanobacteriota > Methanobacteria > Methanobacteriales > Methanobacteriaceae > Methanobacterium > Methanobacterium sp. The sequence goes on along the minus strand of DUPR01000017.1, from coordinate 21,666 downwards.
TATGGGAATTGTTGATTACAACCGATCAGGGATACCATTAATCGAGATTGTAACTGAACCAGACATGAAATCTCCTGAAGAAGCTCGAAAATTCTTAAGAGAACTTATAAGGGTTTTAGAATATAGTGGAAGTGCCCGGGGGGAAGGTACTATGCGTGCTGATGTAAACATCTCTCTGGAAGGGGGTAAAAGGGCTGAAATTAAGAATGTAAACTCTATTAAAGGAGCATACAAGGCTTTACAGTTCGAAATGGTGCGCCAAAAAAATCTAATCAAAAGAGGTATTGAAATCAAACAGGAAACACGTGCTTTCCTTGAATCTCAGATGATAACAGTCCCTATGCGGCTTAAAGAGGATACAGATGATTACCGTCATATACCTGATCCTGATCTGCCACCAATGATTATTGGAGCAGATAAAGTTGAAACTTTCCTAGAACAAATGCCAGAACCAGCTCATATCAAAACAGAACGTTTTGTGAAAGAATATGGTATTAAAAAAGAGCATGCTCAAGTTCTAACTTCTGAACTTGAACTGGCTGATGCATTTGAAGAAGTTGCCCACCAATTGGATCCGGAATTCGCAGCACTATGGATGAGAGACGAGTTGAAACGAGTCTTATATTACAACAAACTAACATTTAAGGAAAGTACCATAAGCACAGACCAACTGGTGAATTTACTCACGATGTTGCAAGATAAGAAAATCACCACCAAGGCTGGGCAGAGGATCATTGAGCAACTCCCCCATAATTCCAAGATGCCCAGTGAAATTGCAGCGGAGATGGGATTAGTTGGAGTGGTTGAAGATGACACTGTACTGTCTGCAGTGAAACAAGCAATAGAAGAGAATCCCAGCGCGGTTTCTGACTATTTTGAGGGAAAATCCAAAGCTTTAAATTTCTTAGTTGGGCAAGTGATGCGCATAACGAGAGGGAAGGCTGATCCTGCTTTGACCAATCAAATGGTAGTGGAAGAACTAAAAAACCAAAAAATTTGAAAAAAAGATCAGTGAATTTCTAGAAGGTCAAAAACTTTATGGCTAAAAGAGTTCTGGACATGTTGATATGGCATCCTAAGAAGGATATTAGTGGTTGTAAAATTACATACTCTCACCGTGGTATTAGGGGAAACCTCAAAACCATCCCCGCTGTTGATATTCAATGTCTAAAAGGAGGATTCATGATAATGATCGACGGATCAATGATCCCTTACCACCGTATTATTAAAATAGAATGTGAAAACAAGTTAGTATGGGAAAAAAACATAAAAAAAGGAGATTCGGATGTCTAATTCTACTTTAGTTAAAGATTACATGACCCGGGATGTTATAACTGTCACTCCTGAAACTCCCAATGCAGAAGTTATTCAGCTCATGAAACATACTGGCCACGATGGCTTCCCAGTGAAAACAGATGGTGAAGTTATTGGTATGGTCACTGCATTTGACCTTTTACTCAAACCATGGGTGCATCTGGTTAAAGATATCATGTCCACTGATGTGGTGGTGGCAGCCCATTCCATGTCTCTCAATGATGCTTCCCGGGTAATGTTTCGTATGGGTATTTCTCGTTTACCAGTGATAGATGAAAAAGGACATCTTGTGGGAATAATAACAAATACAGACATCGTACGCTCACACATAGAAAGATCCACTCCTATGAAGGTTCGTTATTTTAAAAAAACATTGGAACAGCTTTATGATATTAAAACCAAGCTGGTTCATGAAAAAGTTCCTATTGGTCAACTCAGGCCCACCCAGAACAAAGTCTATGCTGATGAACTCCAGGGACGCACATACGAACTTGAAAGGGGACTAGCAGAGCCAACTATAGTGGTGAAAACAGGAAATCGTTATATACTGGTTGATGGCCATCACCGAACAGTTGCTGCCCGTAAATTAGGCTATGATCAAATTGATTCCTATGTGATAACTTTAAACCAGGATATTAAGCTAGGAATGGAGAAAACTGCTGACAAAGAAGGTGTTTTTTCATTTGAAGACATTGAGATCATTGATGATGCACAACACCCTCTTATAGCCATAACCGGCCCACTAAGGAAAGACGACCATAAGGAGCCAAAATGATGAGTGATAGGATTATCAGGGATGTTTATCAAGTTTTAGAGAAAAGGAGAGATGATCCTATTGATTCATACACCTCCAATTTAATGCAAGACAATGAAAAAAATGCAGAGGATAAGATCCTAGAAAAAATTGGCGAAGAAGCAGCAGAAGTCATAATTGCCTCTAAAAATAATGAAAACTTGGTTTCTGAGTCTTGTGATCTGATATTCCACACACTCCTTCTTTTAGTCTATAAAGGTATAGATCTCAATGATCTTTACAGTGAATTTGAAAAAAGAAGAGGATAATCATGCATCCACTTTTCAATTTTCTATATCTTTCATTTAGTCTGGTGAATTTTATTTTAAATCCCCTTTTTAAAAGGACATTTTTTTTATAACAAAATTTAAATTGAGATTTTAATGTTGTACCGTGAAATGGGCAAAACTAAGGAAAAAGTTTCCATACTAGGTTTCGGATGCATGCGTCTACCAACAAAGGGTAACAATATTAAAATAGACGTTGAAAAAGCTTCCAATCTACTGGATCATGCCTTAGATCAGGGAATAAACTATCTGGATACTGCGTATCCTTACCATGGTATCAGCACATCCTCCGGAGGAAACAGTGAAATATTTCTTGGAGAGTACCTTTCTGAAAGCAGCCAGCGTGAAAAGATTTATCTAGCCACCAAACTGCCTACTTGGTTACTGGAAAATGAAAAAGATATGGACAATTACCTTACACAACAACTCAAACGTTTGCAAACGGATTATATAGATTTTTATCTTCTCCACTCTTTAAAAGAGAAACAATGGATCCACATGGAAGAACTAGGTGTTCTGGAATTCTTAGATGATGCAGTAGCTGATGGGAAAATTAAATATACCGGATTCTCATCTCACGATGAAACAGAGTTCATAAAAGAAGTGGTAGACTCCTATAAATGGGACATGTGCATGATACAATATAACTACCTCGATGAAAATATCCAAGCAGGTAAAGAAGGTTTACAATACGCAGCCGAGAAAAACCTAGGAGTAGCAATCATGGAACCATTAAAAGGTGGTGTTCTGGCAAATAATGTTCCCCCAGCTGTTCAGAAAATATGGGATGAATCTCCAGTCCAGAAAAAACCTGCAGAGTGGGCTTTCCGTTACCTTTGGAACATTCCCCAAATTAGCGTGGTTTTAAGTGGCATGAACACCATGGAACAGTTGCAAGAGAACTTAAACACAGCTAAATATGCTGAACCTAATTCAATGACCTTAGAAGAGGTTAAAATAATGGAAAAGGTTAAAAATATTTTCCATGCAAAAATTGCAGTAGAATGCAGTGCTTGTGGTTATTGTATGCCTTGTATTAGTGGGATAAATATCCCTCGATGTTTCAGTTATTTGAACCAAGCAGAAATGTTGGAAGATTATTCTGAAGTAAGAAATCAGTATCACTTCATGTTAAAAGAAACGGAAATGGCAGGAAATTGTTTGGAGTGCGGACTTTGCGAAGAACTATGTTCACAACATATACCCATCAGGGAAAAACTAAAGGAAGTTGCCCGTAAAATGGGGAATTAAAAAAAAAATTATTTAGGAAAAAAATATTTTCTCATTTTTCCAATTAATTTCACGATAGATGAAGAATCTGCTATTTTTTTAGTGTTAATCTGGAAAAATGTGTATTGTACAAGAAATTTCGAAGATCCGCCAACAAATATCAAGATAAAGTTAGGGGATAAGAAATAGGAAAAAATGTTAACAAACTTGAAACACCTAATAATATTTGATTAATCTAATTAATTCAGATGGGGGATTAGTATGGAATTTCAGGACTTGATTGAAAAAAGATACAGTGTCCGTAGCTACAAGTCAAAAGCTGTTGAAGACGAAAAATTGGAAAAAGTGTTAAATGCAGCACGTCTAGCACCAACTGCTGTTAATAAACAGCCATTTCGCTTGATTGTCATAAAAACTGAGGGGAAAACAGAAGAACTGAAGCGTATTTACCACGCAGACTGGTTTTCACAAGCACCCCTAGTTATATGTGCTTGTACGGTACGTTCTGAGTCCTGGACACGCAGTGATGGTAGGAATTATGTGGATGTGGATACTGCCATTGCAATGGACCATCTTATACTTGCCGCCACCGATTTAGGCCTAGGAACTTGTTGGATAGCTGCATTCGATGCTGTAGCTGCTAAAAAAATTCTTAAAATACCTGAAAATGTGGAACCACTGCTTTTCACTCCTTTAGGCTATCCTGCCGACGAACCTGGGACAAAAAGTCGTGAAGAATTAGATGTACTGGTGCATTATGAGCACTGGTGAAGTACAATGGCGCCACATAAATTTATTCACAGATTTAGGAGTTAAAAAATATGAAAAAATCCATTGGAGCAAAAACTATAGTACATCCCACACCAGTTTTTGTGGTGGGCACTTATGATAAAGATAGAAAACCTAATGTTATGACTGCAGCATGGGGAGGAATATGTTGTTCTGTTCCACCATGTGTTGCTGTTTCTTTAAGAGAGGCAACTTATAGTTATCAGAATATATTGGATAATAATGCATTTACAATCAGTATTCCATCTGAAGAATATGTAAAGGAAGCTGATTATTTTGGAATAGCATCTGGAAGTGATGTAGATAAGTTCCAAGCCACTGGACTGACTCCAATTAAAAGTGAAACAGTGGATGCACCATACATAGATGAGTTTCCATTTGTCTTGGAGTGTAAATTAATCGATACTGTTAAGATAGGATTACACACCCAATTCATCGGCGAAATAAAGGATATCAAAGTTGATGAATCCCTACTTGATGACGAGCCCCTTATAGAAAAAATTAATCCAATAATTTATAGTACAGATAATTTATCATATTATGGTGTTGGAAAATTTTTAGGTAAAGCCTTTTCCATTGGAAAGAAGTTTTAGAAAAAAGAGAAAATGAATCTTATTTATTGTTTATTTTTTTCTCTTGTAATTCATTCATAAACCGTTCTTTAATCTCCTCAGGATCCATGGGAATTACGGGAACATTTGCATTGCCCGGTTTAACCTTCACATGGACAAAAACCGGTCCTTGACTTTCTAGAACAGGTGTAAAATCAATTTTATCCACGAATTCTGTATAAAGAAATGTATTTTGGAATCCAATACCCTCTGCAACCTTTTTAAGGTCAGTGGCAGATGCGTATGTGCATTGATTCCCAGTACTACCATAACACTCATTATCCAAAACCACCAGTACTAAATTATTTGGATTTTGGTTGCATATGGTGATCAAACTGCCTAAATTCATCATAAGGCTCCCATCACCATCAAAAACAATCACTTTCTGTTCCTGAGCTATGGCCAGCCCCAGGCCGATGGATGATGCCATTCCCATTGACCCTAACATGTAAAAATGCCTTAAAGAATCTTTAACATGGTACAACTCGCGGGAGGGGAATCCAATGTTACATATTACCAGTTCATCCTTCAACTGTTTTGCAATCTGTTCAAGGGCTTTTATTCTTTCCATTTTTGATTCTCCCCTTATTTCCAGTTTACCAGAAACCAATATCTAATAATATTCCCAGTGGTGATCCACTCATTTCTGCCAACAACCATGATTCGGGTATTAGTTTAAGGGCATCTTCAGGTGTTTTGGGGTTGAGGTATGGAATTTCAAGGGCATCTAGTAATCCAGGGGTGGCTTCACCCATAGGCACTTGAGCACTCATGAACTCTCCTTCAGTACCCCTGTGACTAATAATCATAAGTATGGGGAATTTATAGAGTTTGTAAAGTGATGCTAACACATTAATAGAGTTTCCCAGTCCTGAATTCTGCATGAGAATGGCTGGTTTTTTCCCCCCCATATAGGCTCCGGCGGCAATACCAAATCCTTCTTCTTCACGTGTTACTGGAATATGGGTTATTTCCGGGTTACAATCTATCATATTCATTAGTTTTGCCAGATTCACACAGGGAACACTGACTGCAAAGTTGATCCCTGCCTTCATCAATCCTTCGAATACTGCTTGACTGCTATCCATGAAATAGTTCTCCAACTTTTTTTTGTTTGGTCTTACAATTTCTCCAGTTTAAAAATCACAAGACGAATACTGTAGTGTAACAATCATCTTGGGTTTTCATCCTTCACTCATACTTGTAGAATTTTCTCTGAGAAATTACTACCAGTTAATAGGATGCACACGATTTTCAACAAGTCATTCCAAGCACAATCGCAGAACCCGTCTGGTTTATCTTAGTTAGGATAAACATCCCTTTCCTAATAAAGGACATGGTGATTTCACTTTGACAGAATTGCTCTGCAATTTCTTTTTGGAAGGTGTTTTTCAAGGCTGTGATTTGTAATGGGTTGTAAAAATTCCCTTTTCTTATTTGTGAATTAATACTGATTTATTCACCGAGTATATTAGTAATGTCCATATCTAATCTAATGGTTATTTCCTTTAATTGTTCTATTAGATTATCATCAAGGGGAATTCCATCTTTTTGACGTTTTTTCACGTTTCTAACTTCCATATCTCCTGGTATGAACACGTTAGGTGTTGATTTAACTTCTTCTATGAATTGATCAACATCGTTTTTGAAGTCTGTCATATCCACAAACTGTGATGGATCTATAACAGTGATAAGGTCTCCTTTGGTGCATTTGATTTCAGGGTTGGCAGTTCCAGTAACAGCCTTACCATAAGATGCATTGACCAGTGGTCCCGCCATTATTTCAATCATGAATGATAGAGCATATCCTTTATGGGCTCCAAAAGGTAAAATAGATCCTTTAAGGGCTGCACATGGGTCTATAGTTGGGTTTCCATCAGCATCCAGGGCCACATTTTCAGGTATTAATTCACCCATTCTTTTTGCTTCTAAAAGTTTTCCACGAGCTGAAGCTGATGTGGCCATATCTACAGAAACATAATGGCTATGAGAGGGTATACCAATAGCTAAGGGGTTTGTTCCAAGAATTGGTTCTTTACCACCGATTGGAGCGACAGCAGGTTCGGTGTTGGCAATAACAATCCCTATTAGATCCTCCATTATGGCCATGTCAGTGTAGTATCCAGCAATACCAAAATGGTTAGAATCATGAACACCCACCATGCCTATCCCTGTTTTTTTAGCCTTTTTAATGGCCATTTCCATTGCCTTGTAGGTTATAACGTGTCCAAATCCATGATTACCATTTATTAGGGCGGTGACTAAATTCTCTTTTTCCACAGTTATTTCACATCTGGGTTTTATAGAACCTACTTCCAACCCTTTAATGTACTGGGGCAATCTTCCTATTCCATGAGATGAAAAACCCTTCAAGTCAGCGTCTAATGTTACTTCTGCTACTATTGAAGCTTCTTTATTAGGTACGTCTAAGCTGGTTAACATTTCAATGATCAATGATAATTCCTGTTCTGGAGTTATTTTCATGTTTTCACCTTCATAATGCGCAAATCATAGTTAAACTTTATATATGATGATATTTTTCTAAAATAACCTAAAATAGGATTTTTATTTGGGAACTTTTTTTATTAAAGTTCTATCCAATTTCCCTGGAATGTTTTTAGTTCAACCTTCTCCTTTCTGTCTTCCACTACTTTTCCAATTACTTGGCATGGATAATATTTTTTGATAATTTTAAGAGCCTCGTCATAATTTTTTGAGGACACTATAACTGCAAATCCAACACCCATGTTGAAAACCCTGTACATTTCTTCAATTTCCACTCCTTGAGATGATATGAACTCAAAAATTGGTTGAGGTGAGGGTAAACTATCAATATGGTAACTTATACCCTTTTTAAGTCTTTTAAGGTTGGTGAAACCTCCGCCAGTTATATGTGCCAAGCCATGAACTTCAACACTATCTAATACTTCCAAAACAGCTTGGACATAAATGCGGGTGGGTTCTAGAAGTGTTTCTCCCACAGTTACTTTTTTGTCTGTGGGCAGATAATCATCAACATTAAGACCGGCTTCTTGGAAGAAAACTCGGCGTGCAAGGCTCAACCCGTTACTATGGATACCGCTACTTTCAATTCCAATTATAACGTCTCCATCTTGTATATTTTCTCCACTAACTATTCCATCCAGATCAACCACGCCTATTCCAGTGGCTGCGAGGTCAAAGTTCCTGACAATTTCAGGTAGCGAAGCAGTTTCGCCCCCGATCATAGCTGTGTTTGCTTGGCGACATCCCTCGGCAAGGCCGCTGGCGATTTGGATGGCTGCTTCTGGGTCGGGTTTTTCCACTGCTAAGTAGTCTACCAGGGCCAGTGGACGGGCACCCACACAGATCAGGTCGTTAACTACCATAGCCACACAGTCAATACCTACTGTGTCATACTTTTCCATCATCTCTGCCACCAGGATTTTACTCCCCACTCCATCAGTGCTCATGGCCAAAGCCTGGTTTCCCAGACGGACCAAGGCAGCAAAGTGACCAGTTTCTGTTATAACATCTTGATACTCAAGAGTTCCTTTTAGTTTTTGGGTTAAGGCTCTGACAGTGACCTCTTCCAAGCTAATGTCTACCCCTGATTCTGAATAGGTTACCATGAATAAATCACCCTAGTTAAAACTATAATTAAAAGTTAACTATCTATAATATGCTTTGGTTTTGATGCTAATAAAAGTTAAGAAAAAAAAGTTCCAAAGAAATAAATATGATTCGGTTGTTGGAAACATCCTGATTTTATTCTTAATTGTTTAAAAAAAGGTTAAAGGAAAACTACTGTATTCTAGCAGTTTCCAAGTTCATAGGAGTTTTAGTCTCAATTTTAAAGCTTCTGTAGATGCTGCTGGCAAGATCTAATGTTTTATAGTTATCCCCGTGGCAGATCAGGATTTTTTCTGGTTTGGGACTTATGCGACGCACGTAGTCCATTAGTTGCTTACGGTCAGAATGTCCACTGAATCCTTCTATAGTTTCAATACCCATTTTAACATTATAAACATTAGTTTTACCTTCTTCTTTAATTGGTATTTCTTTCCAACCCTTTTGCAGTCTACGTCCTAGTGAACCTTCAGACTGGTATCCTACAAAGACCAATGAATTCTTTTCATCCTCACACAACCATTTGAAGTATTCCACTGAGTTTCCGCCGGTTAACATACCTGATGTTGAGAGTATGATGGCAGGATCTCCTTCTACAATGTCTTTTCGTTCTTCAACACCGTTGACTTTGTGGAACACGTCAGATATGAATGGGTTTCGTCCCATGTGGAATATCTGGTCTCTAAGATCCTTGCTCAAGTATTCTGGTCTGGCAGTGTGAATGGCAGTGGCCTCCCAGATCATGCCGTCAATATAAACCGGCACTTCATCGATAATTCCATGCCGAATGTATTCATCTAAGACAATCATCATCTCTTGAGCTCTTCCTACAGCAAAAACAGGAATTAAAACCTTACCTTTACGTTCTAAAGTTTGATATATGGTCTTAATTATATTCTTTTCTGCATCATTTCTGGTGGGCTGCACATCTTCATGCCCTCCGTAAGTGCTTTCCATGACTAGCGATTCGATACGTGGAAATTTTGATACAGCAGGTTCTAGTAATCTGCTTCGCTCGAATTTGAAATCTCCGGTGTAAACGAAGTTATGTTGTCCATCACCAATATGCATATGGGTAATGGCTGAACCGAGAATGTGACCAGCGTTGTGTAATGTGAGACGGATGTCAGGGGCTATGTCCGTAACTTCCCCATAGTCCAAGGTTATGGTGTGTTTAATACTTTTTTTAACGTGTTTAACATTGAAAGGTAATGGACTGTCTTCCCTGTGGGCAATGTCAATATGATCCAGTTGTAATAGGGTCATAAGATCCCTGGTGGGTGTGGTACAGTAAACAGGACCCTCGTAACCGTAATGGTAAAGGTAGGGTAGGAATCCTGAATGATCCAAATGGGCGTGCGATATTATAACTGCATCAAGATCATCTAAAACAAATTCTGGCACGTTTAAATAGGGATAAGAGCTCTTATCATCTGTTCCAGCAACATTAACTCCACAATCTAGGAGGATTTTGCTGTTTGATGTCTGCATGAAGAGGGATGATCTTCCCACTTCACGAAAACCTCCCAAAGCAGTGAGCCTGACCCATTCATTTTCCATAGATACTGGACGATGAATACGATTCCCCAATTGTTGAAGGATTTTCTTACGCTCTTTACTGTTCTTTCTTAGTGTCCTTCTAATTCTTTGTATTATTTCAGAAGAAATAGGGGGCGTACGTAATATTTTAGGTGCCCAACCAATTTGTTTTACAATTTCACGGGATGTAGATCCGTATTTACCTATGACAAGCCCTGGTTTCCTTGCTTCGATGATGACTTCGCAAGTCACATCATCGAAAGAAATATTGGTGATCTTTGCCTCATCAGGGACAATACTGTGGATGCGGTTAATTGACTCTTCCGGTTCGGTGAGTACCGAACGATGAGAACGTATGATGATCCTTTTTCGAATGTCCTTGGCCAAATCCCGGATAAGATCACCGTTTTCGGTAATTATTTCAGGGTTTTTGGTGTAAATAACCACTTCTGGTCCTTCAAACTCCACTTTTGCTACTTGAACTCGGTCGGGTAATCTTTGTACTATCGTGTTTTTGATTTCTTGAATCTCTGAACCCATAACATCACTTCTAAAAAAATAGAAAATAGTTTGAACCCGAAATCTGGGTTCTTTAGGTATTTTACAATAATTAAAACTAGTTTATTTCTTTAATTTTTTTGTCAACTTCTTCGTCGGAAAATTTTTTAAATCCTTCTTCCTTGGTTATAGTGGCAACCAAGATTCCGTTTCCAGAAAATGCATCTCTTTCCATGGCAGATTTAATGGCTCGTATGGCCACATCTACACCTTCTTCAACATAGAGATCTTCACTGTAACGGTCTTCAAGAACACCATAGGCCATAGGTGACCCTGAACCAGTAGCAATCATCAGATCCTTGACAACTCCTCCAGTTGGATCCAGGGAGTAAAGGGCTGGGCCTTTATCATCCACTCCTCCTAAAAGGGTCTGGACAAAGAATGGGTAAACTCTGGATGAGTGTAATATATTGGAGGTGAGGGTGGCAGCGGCTTCAACGTTGATTTGTTTACCGTTTCGGAGTCTGAATAGCGCCACTTCTGCACTGATATATTTCATCAGGCTCTGGGCATCGGAGACAGCACCGGCAATGGTGGTTCCAATGTGATCATCAATTTTGAAGATCTTATCGGCCACTTTGTGGGCGATTAAATTACCCATTGTGGCTCTTTTTTCAGTAGCAAATACAACTCCATCTTTACAAGTTAAACCAACAGTTGTAGTGCCTTCAAGTCGATTTTTATCATTCATAGATACACCTCAAAAAAACATAAATAAAAAATAGCTCAACTTTCTATGTGCTACTTTAAAATTCATTGTATATAAATATTGCTAGTTAAATTTCATCAAATTAGCAGCTTTTTATGTCTTTTTTTCAGGCAAAGCATATATAAGTCTTTTCATTAACCAATAAATCCTTTTCATATTATTTTTTCAAACAAGCTAATCTTATTAGCGAGTGGGCAATTGTTTTTTCATTGGATATAAAAAAGGATAAAAAAAAGGATAGATGGTATTAAAAAGATATCAGGTTATAATATCCTCTAATTTGTCTTCAGAAATCCCAGTTTTTATTTCATGGGATATTCTGCGCCCCATACTCATGAATTCTCCGAAGAGGAGGTAACTATAGGCAGACGTGTGCATGAAGGTGTTGGTTCCCCCATCTATACGGGCGCTCATTTCAAAGACAATCACTTCCAGATCATCGTTAACTAGGGTCTGCAAGCAGAATGGGCCGTTCATACCTGGAGGCACTAGTTTCTTTGCACCCTCCACCAAGTTGTCCCCAATATCAAATACTTGGGGTAGTAGGGATTCTCGCATAACTACAGGGTGATTACCGGTTATTACATAGGAAGGATCCATACCAATGTCTAATTGGTCTTTGGCTGGAATTCTGCACAGTCCATCAATGTTGGATTCGAAGCGGCTGTCCATACCCGTAACTTCTACTTCATCTTTAAGTGCAGAGTAGAAAAAGTGGATGCAGTAGTTACAACCAGAAACATATTCTTCAATATGGGCCAGATTCACATCTTCTTCTCCAATCCAGTTTCTTTGTAGCATGGAGTCTATTTTTTCATGATATTCTTCTGTTGACGAGGCCACAAAGTATCCTCGACCTCCCCTTGCTCCTGGGAATTTTACCATAACTGTACGGTCAATATCTGATGGGTCTTGATATTTTTGCGGAATTCTGATGCCTGCTTCCAGCATCAATTTTCTCTCCAAGTCTCTTTCAGCTTCCCAGCGCAGTATGTCTCGGTTGCCGAACATGGGTACGTTGAAATCATTTTCAACCCGGTCCAGCCCTGCGTAAGCCACAAATGATCCATGGGGGATCACAATACTGTTCATATCCCTGAGTTTGTCCTGAACTTCTCCATCAACAATGTCTTTGAACTTATCCACCATAATATAATCATCAGCTACTTTGAATCGTTTATAGGGCACTTCACGACCTTTTTCACAAACCACTGCTGTACGGAATCCTTCATCCTTAGCTCCTTTTAGTATGTGCAGGGAGGTGTGACTTCCCAGGGTGGCTATAGTTATTTCATCCTTGTTATATTCATTGAGGATGTCTAGAATTTCATCTCGGTTTACTTTACCCAAATGCATCCCTCCATTTAAACTATTTTATTTGGTTTTTTGTCTTGGTGATAGTTATGTTTTGTGTCTTGACTTTTTGATAGAAACTTCTTTAAAATTTGGTGTAGGGATTTTTAAAATTCTAAAACTAATAATGAATGATTAAAACATGTTATTAATAATTTAATAAAAAAATAGGATGTTAATTTAATAATAGAATAATCAATCATCAGCAGTGTTATTTAAAGATAGTTTATTTTTTATTTTTTCTTCTGCCGAAAGATTTTTTTAATATCTTTTATGGTTATATTTGATTTTATATCATCATTTACAGTAGCACAGGGAGCCAGTGCGCAACATCCGAGGCAACCCACAGATTCAAGGGAGTATTCCCTATCAGACGTCACACCACCTTCTTCTATGTCTAAATGTCTTTCTATTCCTTCCACGATTTTATCTGCACCTTTAACATGGCATGCAGTTCCAGTGCAGACCATGATGTGATTATTGCCTTTGGGGGTGAATCTGAACTGTGAATAGAAAGATGCCACTCCATATATCTCGCTAACAGGAACTCTGGTGAACTTTGACACATCTTCTATTACTTCTTCAGGAAGATAACCAAAATTTGATTGGATGTCTTGTAGAATAGGGATTAGTTCTGATCTAATTCCTTGATAAGAGGATAATACTTCTAAAAGTCCTTTTTCCATTTGTGATTCTCCTTATTCTATTATCTTGACTTGTTTTCTTATTGATATTCTTATTGTTTTTATAGGTATCATCAGATTCATGACTTTTCAAGATATTAGTATCTGGATCCAAAATTATTAAAGTAATTTTTGCAGTTGGCCTCAAGTAATATTGTAATAGCAGAGAATCGGATGATTTTCAGGAAAAATGAAAAGATTAAGCTCTGATTTATCTAAGCAGTTTGAAGAGCCATATATATGGAAAAAGATTAAAACTTAAAAAAGAGAGTGAATATGGCTGAGTTGAAATTTTTAAAATAAAACTAACCCATATTATTTATGACTAAAAAATGTGTGAAATGATAGTATGAAGGGTAAGGTCATTGGAGATATTCTGGTTTTGAAAAAGAACATTAACAATCCTCAAGAACTTCTGAAAATTCCAGGAGTAAACCGTGTGGTGCGTTTGGGCAGAATAAAGGGTGTTCAGAGGGAGCCGGATGTTGAAGTGATTATTGGTAATGGTACTGAAACAGTTCACCGGGAAAATCACTGTTTTTTCAAGCTTGATGTTTCAAAAATTATGTGGTCCAAGGGAAACACCACGGAAAGAAGGAGAATGTCTCAAATAGTTGAAGATGGGGAGACAGTTGTTGATCTTTTCAGTGGAATAGGCTATTTTACCATACCAATGGCAGTTCATGGAAATCCTAAGAAAATATATGCAGTGGAAATAAATCCAGTTGCCTACGATTATCTCACTGAAAACATTGAGATTAACAAAATCCAGAACATAGTTGAACCAATTAAAGGAAACTGCAGGGATTTAGCTCCTAGAAACATTGCTGATAGGGTTTTAATGGGATACATTGGAAACACTGATGAGTATCTGGATGTGGCCATGGATGTACTCAAGGATGAGGGTGTAATTCATTATCATGAATCAGTTCCTGACAAACTGAAGTTCAAAAGGCCTGCTAGAAGAGTTCAGAAAGCTGCAAATGGTTATGAAGTGGATATTCTAAATCAGAGAATTATTAAAAAATATTCTCCAGGAGTTTATCATGTTGTGGTTGATGCCAAAGTGAGGAAAAATTAAATTCCCTTCAATCGGAAATTCAAAGAAAATTCAATAAAGTTCCTTATTCTATTAATAGAAAATTTTGTCTATTTTTAATAATCGGTTGATTAAAAATGTTTACGCATTCAAATTAGATTAAAAACTAAAGAGTTTACACAATTTAATACGCTGTTCCTGTTTTTTTTTATTTTTAATATTTTTTAGAAATTATGGGGGATACGTAAAATATATTATATAGTAACAATAAAGATATTGATTGCAATAAACAATATTGTTATTAAATTATAAGGAGTAATGTATTATGGGGTATGAATATGGTGGCAACAAAAATATTGGTAGTGGAGGATGAAGGGCTCACTGCCATGGAAATCCAGAGGAAACTTAAAACATGGGGTTATGATGTCCCATCATTTGCTTTTTCACGTAAAGAAGCTGTTCAAAAGGCTAAAGAAATTAAACCAGATCTAATTTTAATGGACATAATGCTTAAGGGCAAGGGTGATGGGATAGATGCTGCTAAGGAAATAAAAAGCTTTAGGGATATTCCAGTCATATATTTAACTGCTTATGATGATGCTAAAACCCGTGAACGGGCTGAAACCACCAATCCTGATGCATATTTAATCAAACCATTTGAGGAAAAAGATCTTCAAAAAACGATTGCAGTCGCACTCCATGAACATAAACTGGGTAAAAGTCTGTTCAAAATTGGGGAAGAACTAGATAATAAATTTGAAAATTCTGGAATAATAATAATTGACTTTAAAGGTGATGTTGTCTACATCAATGAATTTGCATCTAATTTAACTGGGTTAAAAGAGTTTGACGCAACATATGAGGTGTTGAATGAAGTCTTTCCAATTAAAGGAGTTAAAGATTACAATTTAATGGAAAACCTTTTCATTGAAAAAACAGAAATAACTGATAGATCTATTCTAAAGAAGGAAGAGGGTAAGGCTATTCATGTTGAATATAATATTAATCCCATCAGAGACGATAAAGGCGGATTTTCAGGAATACAAATTGTATTTAAGGACATTACTCAACAATTAAAGGATGAAGAATCTCTCAAAGAACAGGAAAAGAAATTTAGGGCTATTTTTTATCAATCCATGTTAGCAACAGAGATTTTCGATGCTAAGGGAAAGTTTTTAGACGCCAATCCTGCCTGTATCCGTCTATTTGGTGCTAAAGATACAACTCAATTAAAACAATTCAATCTTTTTAAAGATTATAAACTGAAACCTCAAGAAATAGAGAATTTAAAGAAAGGTTTGGAAGTTAATTTTGAATTTAAATTTGATTTTGAAGAGTTATTAGAGTTAGGATTTGAAAGAACAGAAAAAGGTTTAACTTGCCTAAGTCTTTTCATAACTCCACTACATTTGGGTGGCACTATTGATAGTTATTTAGTACAATTCCAAGACATCACTCAAAACCGCCAATTTGAGGAATCTCTTAAAAATAGTAAGGAGAAATACCAAAATATTTTAAACAATTTAAATCAAGCCGTAATAGCTTTTGACAAGGACTTAAAGTGCACATATTCTAATGAAATGGTTCACAAATTTCTTGATTTAAAAACAGATAATTTTATTGGCAAATCATTTCAGAACGTCTTTCAATCATTTTGGGATGAAGAACTTGAAGGGATGTCTAGGGAAACATTACAATCCGGTAAACCGTCCAGCATGGTGAAAACATTCCTTAAGGATACATTTCCAAGCTATGTTGAATTAAAATCTTATAAATTGTCAGAAGGTTTGATTATCACACTAGCTGATGTTACCAAAATTAAACAAGACGAAGAAGAACTGAAAAGAAATGAAAGTTTGTACCGTTCAGTTGTAGATGATCAGAGTGATATAATTTGCCGTTTCAATAAAGATTTCGAATTAACCTTTGCTAATGAGGCATATTATCGATCATTTGGATTTGGAAATAAATCCGGCCATGTTTTTTCTCTTTCCAAAGAAGATTTAGATAAAATTAAGGATCAATTCCGTTCTTTTGATGAAGAAAACCCTATAAAAATCTTTGAAAGCCCAACAAAGATGTTTAATGGGGTCATCATATGGTGGCAATGGGTTACTCGGGCTATTTTTGATGAAAATGGAAATATATCAGAATACCAGTCCGTAGGTCGTAATGTGACCCAACACCGAGAAGCCATGGAAAAAAGTCAAAATAATATCAAAAAACTAGAACTTTCTTTAAAAGAAAAAAATAATGAATTAGAAGGACTAAAAGAATCTTTCAATAGGGAAATATTAGAAAACAAGGTAAAAATAAGTTCTATGGAAAAATTAAATGAAGAAATAAATAGAAAATTCCAGGAAGAATCACAAAAACTTAAAGAAAACATTAAAAATCAAGTTAATGAGCTTGAATCTTTTAAAGATAGGGAAAAAACTCTTAAAGAGACTTTAAAACTCCTTGAAAAAGATCTTAAGACTAAAACTATTGAAATTCAAGATTCAAATAATGCATTAGAAGCAGAAATAAGCAATCGCAAAAAAATTGAGGAAGATTTGCTTAAAAAATCTCTTGATTTGGAAAATCAACTGGATAAAACTAATTCTGCATTATCTAAAATTGTTAATCTTGAAGAACAAGTTCAAGAAAAGGAAAAAAAACTATCAGAGCTTCAGAGTGATTTTAAAATTCAAATGTCAGAAATAAAAAATAAAGAGTTAAAATCCCAAGAAACACTTCAAAAACGAGAAAAAACTATTAAAAATATTTATAATGGTGTTAAAAGGGACATTCAAATGATTTCTACATTGAATCGCCTCCATTCCGAATACGTAACTGATCAAATTATTGAAAAGTTGGAAGAAGGACAAAGTTACCTTCGTTCTTTTGGAATGATTCATGAAAAGTTATACCAATCAGACGATTTTGAAACTGTAAATTTAGGAGAATACCTTGAAAATATATTAGATGATATTTTACGTTCCCATGGAGCAAAAAATGTGGATTTAAATATCAAAACCAATGATATTGCTCTAAATATGGAAATTTCAGTAATATCTGGTCTAATCATAAGTGAATTAGTAATAAATTCATTGAAACACGCATTTCCTGATGATGCGGCCGGAGAGATCATGGTTCAAGTTGAAAGTCTTGATCAAGAACTGATTATTACAGTTTCCGATAATGGCATTGGAATTCCATCACATATATCAGTAGAAACAGCTGATTCGTTCGGTTTACAACTAGTAAGAACATTCGTAGAACAATCTGAAGGATCAATAGAATTTAAAGGAGATGCGGGTGCTAAATTCATTATTAAAATTCCAATTGAAGATTAATTCACCTACAATATAATATTAGATTGTAGTTAATCTTCATAACATATGAATTTGGATTACTTAAACCTTCAAGACACACGAATAATATTGATAACCTGCCTGTACTGGACACAAAGTCTATGAAATTGTTTTCAATAGTTCAATTACAATTTGTGGACATATCATAGATGGAAATTGGCAATTAAGACATAATTTGTACAGTTAAAGTTGAAGGTGGTGTTGGTAAAATTAGGGCATCTAATTATGATAGTTTAATTTTAGATTGTCTTACAAAATAATAGTCAATGGTTATCTCAAGATTAACACAGAAGTTTACTAAAAGAGGTTTTTATGGTGGATATGGATGATTTGGAAATTCTTCTGGTGGAAGACAATCCCACTGATGCAGAATTAACCATGAGGGCTTTAAAACGAAATAATTTAGCCAATAAATTGGTTTGGGTTAAAGATGGGGAAGAAGCCCTTGATTTTATTCATGCTAGAGGCCCATATGCAAATAGGAATCCAGATGACTTGCCTAGGTTAATTCTACTTGATCTCCGCATGCCTAAAGTTGACGGTTTCGAAGTTTTAAAGGATCTAAAGGCAAATGAAAACACTAGTAAAATCCCGGTTGTGGTTTTAACTTCTTCCAAAGAAGATAAAGATGTTGTGGAAAGTTACAAGTTAGGTGTGAACAGTTACGTGGGTAAACCTGTGGAATTCGACAATTTTATTGATGCAGTTTCCACTTTAGGATTATATTGGATGCTAATAAACAAACCACCTTAGTTGGAGTTGGAGGAACTTGATTTAAACGATTGCCAGTAATTTATAGTTATATTATTGGGGAAATTTTTATGGACGAAACCATTAAAATTTTGATATTGGAAGATGTTCCGTTAGATGTGGAGTTAATGGAGGCTGAACTTAAAAGAGATGGTATTGATTTCATTTCTTGCCGTGTGGAAACAGAAGAAGAATATCGTGAAGCGTTAAATAATTTTGGTCCTGATGTTATTCTAGCAGACCATTCACTACCTCATTTTGATGGTATTTCTGCAATGAATATTACACAAGATATTTCTTCACAAACTCCATTTATTTTTGTCAGCGGACAGATGGGGGAAGAATTTGCAGTGGAAATGCTTAAAGAAGGGGCAACTGATTATGTTCTCAAACACAACCTTTCAAAATTAGGACATTCCGTTCGAAGGGCCCTTAGTGAGGCAGAAGAATTTAGAGAAAAGAAAAAGGCCCAAGAAAAATTAGCAAAAAGTGAAGAGAAATATAAAACTCTTTTTGATTTATCCCCGGATTATGTAGTGGTTGTAGATCCTGATGGAGTTGTTTTGGATATAAATCAACGTTTAAATGAAGATATTAGCATATCAAAAGAGGAATGTATTGGAAAAGACATCAATGAAATTTTCAAGTCATTTGCCGATGATTCTATTTTTAAAGAAGATTTTTTGGATAAGCTTTTAACAAGAGATCAAGACAAACCAATGGAAATAAAAGTGTTGCAAGACCGGGAAGTTATATACTTAGAGATGCACCATGCTCCCATAATGAAGCAAGGAAAGATATTTGCTATTCAAATAATATTCCGAAATATTACTCAACGTAAAAATGCTGAAAAAGCTTTGATAGAAAGTCGAGAACGTTTATCTGATGTAAATGCTTATTTAGAAACCATTATAAATGCCTCTCCCTTTGCAATCGTAGATTTATATCCAGATGGCAGAGTAAAATCCCTTTGGAATCCTGCTGCTGAAAATATATTCGGTTGGAAGAGTGAAGAAGTTTTAGGGAAACATTTGCCATTTTTGAATGGAAAAAACTCTGAAGAATTCCAATACATCATACAAAGGTCTCTTTCTAATGAATCAAAGTCAGATGTTGAACTGGAATGTGCAAGAAAGAATGGTGAGATGATACATACTATGATGGCTACTGCGCCTCTTATGAATGCTGACGGAAATATTCAGGGAGTTTTGGCTACCTTTGTAGACATAAGTGATATGATTGCTGCTGAAAATCAAATCATGGCATCATTAGAGGAAAAAGAAGTTCTTCTAAGGGAAATTCATCACAGAGTTAAAAATAATCTCCAGATCATATCCAGCCTCATGAATTTACAGTCCGAATACACCCATGAACCCGAAATTCTGAAAATGTTCCAGGAAAGCAAAAACCGAATCCGGTCTATGGCATTGATCCATGAAAAATTATACCAGTCAAAAGACTTGGCCCACATTGATTTTGTTGAATATCTGAAAAGTTTGGTGGACATGCTTTTAGGTTTCTATCGTGAAAAGAGTAATAATATCGATGTTAGCTTAAAATGTGGTGAAATAAATTTGGAAATTGACACTGCAATCTCCATGGGCCTCATTGTGAATGAACTACTTTCAAACTGCTTTAAACATGCATTTCCAGGACAAAATCGTGGTGAAGTGTCAATTACCCTTTTCAGGAGTGGGAAAAATTATTTACTCGAAGTTGCTGATAATGGTGTTGGAATACCTGATGATGTTGATATAAAAAAAACTGATTCACTAGGGCTTCTAATAGTACATACCCTAACACTACAACTTAAAGGAACCTTAGAACATTTTAATGATGAGGGAACTAAATTCAGATTATCTTTCCCAGATAAGAGAAGAGGATGAGTTGATATTTCTATTGCAGTCCTAACTTTAATTAATTCAGAATTAATCATTTTTTGTAATTTTTTGAAAAATTGTTTCACTTAAAAACTCTTTGTTAACATATTTTTGATACACTGGTAATCTTTCTTCTAAATCAAACCCTATTTCCTGAGTAACTTGTTCAAGATAGTCTAGTTCGGGCCAGGGGGATTCTGGATTAACATAATCTTGGGTTAAAGGGGAAACCCCTCCCCAATCATCTGCACCGGATAGTATAAAGAGGGGGGCTGTGTTATGGTTAAGGTTTGGGGGGACTTGCACTCCACATTCTGGGAAAAGTATTTTAGTGACTGCTACCATGCGAATCATATCAAAAAGTGATGGCTCTGGCTGTTTTTCCATTTCAATACCGGGTTTTGGTTTGAAATTCTGGATGATGATTTCCTGAATATGATCGTATTTGTCCTGAATCCTCCTTAACTCCAGAAGGGAATCTGCTCTTTCTTCCAAACTTTCTCCAATCCCAATAAGAAGTCCTGTGGTGAAGGGTATACTTAATTTTCCTGCATTTTCAATAGTTTTAATCCTCAACTTAGGATCTTTACCAGGACTGTTTTTATGAGCTGGATTATCCATTAAACGTGGACTGGAATTTTCTAACATCAAACCCATTGAAGCATTCACTTCTTTTAACATTTTAAGTTCATTTTTTCGGAGTATGCCTGGGTTACTGTGTGGTAGTAGATCTGTTTCATGAAGTGTCCTTTCACATAGGTAGTAGAGGTAATCTAACATTCCTCTAAATCCAATTTTTTCAAGGGCATCCTTAACTTGGGGATATGTGTCAGCTTGCTCTCCAAAGGTGAAAAGAGCTTCTTTGCATTGGTAAGTATCTGCTTTGCGGATTGTGTTCATAACTTCAAGGGGAGTTAATACTAACTTTGCATCAAGATCTTCAATATTCCTGCGGAATGTGCAGTAACCACAATCATTCCGACAAATATTGGTTAAAGGCAGGAAAACATTTTTTGAAAAAGTAATGACATGGGTTTTCCGGAGTGAATTGGCTTGCTTCATTAAATCTAAAACATTGTTTCCCTGAACATTTAACAGAGAAACTATTTCTTCTTTGGATAACATTTTTTTTATCCTTCCAAAATCTCCAGATTGATTTTTAAGTG
>DUPR01000016.1 GCA_012838205.1 Methanobacterium sp. | reverse complement strand
TTGAATTTCCTGATGTGCCCAAATACGAGATGCGTCTGGTGGTTCCAGGAGTTGATAAGGGAGTGGCTGCAGTTTCTGCTAACGTGCATGGCACCCATTTTACTGAAGGATTTTCAATTAAAGAAACTCATAACCACACATTATGGACTGGTTGCACTGGTATTGGAACTACCAGGTGGCTTTTTGGTTTCCTGGCTCAAAAAGGTTTTGATGAGGCTAACTGGCCAACTATGGTGCGAGATAAAATGAAAATTGTCAAAACACCTAAGGTATTGACTTGGCCTTAAGTAATTCTTCGAAAAATGTGATAAAAAAGTTATTCATTTTTTTTAATAATTAGCAATCTAAGAGTGGGATATAAAAAATGATAAATCTTAAAGCGGCCATTGTTGGATTTTCACTAATTTTATTCATTGCTTTTTTAATATTGCAGAAATTAGGGAAGTATAAGAAAAAGTCTGAAAAAAGGATACAACGCAATAAAAGAAAGAAAAATAGAAGAAAAAAATAATCAGCTATCTGTAAGAAAAAACTTGTCAAATGACATTAGTCTTGTTTTTCTTCTTCAGGTAGCTTTTCAGGAACATCTTCTGTGGAAACCTCGTCAACAGATACTTCTTCAGTAGATTCTTCTACTTCTTCCTTTTTAACAAACGAATCTACGAATTCCACTGTTTTAATGCCCATGTTGTCCTGAATATCTCGTGATATGCGGAATCGGTCCATGGTTACTTCCATGTGTGGACGCTGGTCGAATTTGGCCATTTCATCCATGGTAATTACTATTTTATCCTCTTCTATGTCCACTTGATGTTTCTCACTATCCAAGTTGGGAGTGCGATAGTGTAATTCGATGAGACTTTTGACTTTTTCTGCGTCATCTTCAATTATTCCTACAACTTTTACTTGGTATTCCAAGTTTTTACCAGCCAGTTCATGGTTGAAGTCCAGTCGAACCCGACCTCCACTAACACTGCGTATGATTCCAGTATTTCCTTCAGAAGTTATGGCCATGCCTACTTGGGGTTTAATTCCCTGTTTTTTAAATTCAGACATGGGCACCAGTTGTATTAATTTGGGGTCTCGTTCTCCGAAAGCTTCTTCGGGAGTTAACTCGATGGTTTTTTCCTCACCTTCTTCCATGTCAACTAATGCTTCTTCCATACCTTTAAGCACATGGCCTCCGCCTATAATTACAGAAACTGGCCCATAAGTTTTTTTATCTGAATGTATTCCATTTTCTTCTGCTACTTCCTCACTGGTACTGTCAAAGACATCACCGGTTTCTTGAACTTTTCCGGTGTATTCAAGCTTTATAAAGTCTCCATTTTTCACTGGCATATCTCTAGCCTCCTATGTACTATTCTCTTTTTAAATTCTCTTAGCACTTCTTTATTTTTATAGTTTAATATGCGTATGGTTGAAGGGTAATTATCAATATATCTGGAAAGATCATCCTTATCAACCCTCACCTCTAATGATGATAAAACCCTTTGACGGTGATGTCTGCTGAATCCTCTGGCAATGCATTCCTCAATTTGTTGGATGGTGGTGAATGGTCTTTTTTGTATTATGTTCTCAATAGTCCGTTCATCAATTAAACTGAAAGATTTGAAATCAGGCACTGTGGCATTGTTGGCTGTGTGAATAATTCCTTGCACATCTCGAACTGTGTTCAGGGGTGCTCTGCCTTGATCAATCTCTTTTCTCAATATTTCCAGGGTTTTTGAAGGTAACATCTTTTTTGCAGATTCAAAAGCTCCAGTAACTACTGCTTCCCTTATAATGGTTCCACTAACACCCTCAATTCGGGGTATGAATAAGAATTTATCCTGAAAGTTAAAGCCTATTTTGGTTAGAGATTTGGATAATGATACTATTACGTAGTTGTCCTCGTTGAGTTTGCCTTTAAGAAGAACATCACCAGTTTCCATGTCCACCATACGGTATGGTTTGGGGGCCACCCCCACTCCTTTACGAATCTTATCTAGTATAATGTCAAATTCTGAGCTTGGTTTGTATCCTCTCGGTATGTAATCTGCGTCAATTGCTTGGAACATGCGTGCCAGACATAAAGAGTATTGTCCTGATCCCATAATTCCCATGGGCGGTCCTTCAACCACCAAATCAGCACCCACTGCTATTGCTGCCTCTGCACGTGCTTGACGAGTCATTATATAAGGAATTCCACGGCCACTGCGTTCAAATGGCCCTGGAACTACTGCGACGAATATTCCTTCAGGAACTTCTTTTTTAGCCTCTAGAAGGCAATGTAAGTGGCCGTTGTGAAGTGGATTGTATTCTGTGAAATCTGCCAGTATTTCAACATCTGATTTTGATTCTATGAAGCGTGCTCGCATTTTTAAATCATTCAGGAATACTTTTTTATCCCTGGAAATAACAGATTTCACAAATTCTTCAGAAGACATGATTATCCATCTAGATTTTAATCATCATCAATGTTATAATTATACGAAAATACTCAATCATATTACTTTTCACAAGCACTCCCACACTTAACATGTCCATACAACCTGACAAAAAAAACTATGCCATGAAAAAATATTCAGTAAGAAAAACAGTCCAAAAAATCAAAGAAGATAAACTTGTTTTAGACTTCCTAGAAGACTTATCAGACAAGGCCAGAACTGAATACTTACAGACAATTACTGAATCCTGCTAGGTAACTGGAAAAACACCGAAAGAACTCCGCACCATATCTAAACAGAAACAGGAAGATAAAATATCTCCCTCTAAATTATCAATAAAAAAAAATGGTTGAAACAGTACGAAAACCATAGCGCAGAACATAACCTGTCACTAGAAACATATAAATTCCTTTTAAACATTATTAAAGCTTGTTCTACGAAGATAAAATCAACGTGCCAAAAGAACGCCAACAAAGACGTAAAAAGAAGAGAAACAGATTTAAAGTGAAGAATAAACGTGACCCCCTAACACCTAAACAGATAAGAGAATTTTTGGATAACTGTCGGAAACTGCGAGAAAAGGCAATGATCCTAACACAGTTCAGTTCAGGCTTAACAATGATAGATCTACTGCAATTAACACTGCAAAAATTCAATGAAGGCTAATCAATATAAGAGACGATAAACAAATCTGCCGTTTACATTTCAAGGAAGGAAAAAACAAAACGGAATCAGAATTCCATAAATTCATAAGTTTTGAGGGCTAGATACAATGAAACAGTATTGCAAGTATGAAAGAAATCTAGAATACCAAACACCCTATTTATTCACACATTACAACAAATACAAAGGAGTTACTGTTGACGCATATCACCGGGACCTCAGAGTCCAGAATGACCGGATGAAACTGGTACAATGAAGGTTTTTATCGGCCAATCACTAGCCACATGTTCCGGAAGTTCTTCAACACACAACTAGCCAATACAGAGAGGGATATGAAGCCAAAAAGACAATAATTTGCCATGTCATCCCCAGTGTGGATGTTAACTACTATCTAACCCATCCTGACAATTTAAAGAAATTATATTTGAAGTTCATACCCACATTGCTTGTTTTTGAATATGAGAGCGTAAACATTATCACAACTGACGATGAAGTTAGAAAGCTTAAATCAGAACTTAAAAAACGTGATAAACGTGACCTGACCCGGGATGAAGAACTAAGACAAATGCGTAAGGATCTAGATAGATCATTGCAAATCAAAAAAATGGAAGAACCCCTAACAAAAATTAGGAAAATTAATAACAACTAAAAAAAAAACTACTTATTGTTATATTTCTTAGAAAAAATGCTCAATAGTACTATCCTGTTTTATCTAAAAAGTATGCAATAACACCAACTAATTGTATTTTTAGCAGGGCTAATCACAACACTAGGTTACAACTCCAAAACAGCCCTACAAAAGCTTTCAGAAACATGAAAAATCTAAAACCCTACATGGTTATATCAATAATTTATTTTTTAGAATGTGTAATGTCATTTGGGGGGTTCCCAAAAACTGTTACTACAAATTTCTAACGCTTCTTAATAATTATCCCACTCTTTGAATAATAATACAATTAAAATACTAATAAAAAGAGTTGCTAGTCCATTATATATGAATATAATCTCTATGCTAGGAGAGAAAGGTATAATGAAACTCAAAATCCACATTACTGAAAAAAGTATAAACATTAGAATCAAAAAAAAATTCTTATTGGTAATTTTTTTTAGTTCAAATATACTACCTATAATGCACATTAAAAAAACAAATGACAACACAAAATAAAAATAGTCTGATGGACGATCTAAATAGTTCCAAAGGTTTGACACCAAAAATCCAACACCCATTATTAACGTTACTAGACTTCTTTTTTTGTTCATAATTTACCTCATATTTTACAGCATGACATGAAAAAATATAATAATAATAATAAGAGATTATATCTCTCAAGTTAACCATAATTTATGTCCATCAACTGTAACTTCAATCCAGGGATCATGATATACATCATACAGCTCTCGATATTCCAGTACAAGACCTATACCGCCCAGAGCTATCCCTGAAGCAGATAATAAAGCAATACCTTCACTAATGCCCGAAGCTAAACCTAGGATAAATACTCCTTCAGCAATCGCTACCTTAGCCGAAGGTTCAATTCTATCTGGCTTGATTTTAACAGTTACAGGTATCACAGGTTCATAAGTGTAATATGTAACTTTGCGTGGTTTCACATATTTTATTACAGGTAACCAAAATCCAGTATATATACGTTTCCAACCTATCC
>DUPR01000015.1 GCA_012838205.1 Methanobacterium sp. | reverse complement strand
CTTTCAACATAAACTTGTTGTGGCTGACCGTCTATGAAATTAGTGAAGTTAACAGCTGTATTATAGTCACTTTCATTGAATGAATTGTTATTATAATGATTAAGAGTTATGGTGTTGGGATTTTTGCAGGATACATTAAAAGGCTGTTTTCATTATTTTTTTTAATTTTGATTTTTCCCCAGTAATCAGAAATATAATTCCCGGCATAGTTGTCAATGGGGTAAGGTAGGGGTTCGACATTTAAAATAAAGGACAATTTGTTTTCTTTAAGGGCAGATTGAATATCATCTTCTTGGGGAGGAATATAATAATCAGTGAATGGTTCATTAGTAGGAAGAACACCTATTTTATATAGTGAATATAGGGCCTTTGCCAACACGCCATAGTCGTTTCCTGAGGTTCCTTCATTGCTGACAATTATAATTCCCAAATCATCTGCAGGGAAAAGATAGGTGTTACTGTTGAAAGTCCGGGTGGAACCAGTATGATCAACCATGTTTAGGTCGCCAGTGTACACCAACCATCCTAAACCATCTATTTTTTGGAGTGATGGGCGGATACTATAAACTAGTAAATATTATTTTTAAAATACTAGTGTACGAAATAAGAAATTTTGAATTTTTTGGGGAACAATAGTATAATTTTTTTTTATTGACAAAGAAATTTTTCAAGATTTAAATTTTTATAGAGAAAAAAATTACTCATAACTTTCAAAATACGCTAAGTACAAACCCAACGAATTAATTAAAGGTAATATGTTGAAAATGTAATAGAAAAATGCAATATAAACTCCTATCTAGTTAATTGTCGTGTTTGAAGATATTGACTAATGCCTCAAGTTTAAAAGCGCTGAAAAGATTTCAATTATATTTATCACATAATATACGGTATTATTTAAGAAAAAGAGATGCTTTGGCAGGATGCAAAATTAAATGGGATGAAAAGGGATATGGTTATAGATTATGCGCTTACTTGGACTACTCCATATCCTGCACTTGTTTTTTGTGATGCAACTATGTTCCCATCTTTGGTGATGAATATTGCTAAAGTGTCAGACCCACCATCTTTTTTTTGGACATTTGCAGCTACACCGCCACTTATGTTACCTAAATCAAATGATTTTTTACCAGATCCTTCTATAGATCGAGTTCCGGATTCTGAACTTATTGTTCCACTCCATTTGCCCCAATAATCAACTATAACCAGAACTCTTGGCTTAATGGATGGGGAAGGGGATGTACTGGCACTAGGCTCGTCATTGGAACTAGAAACACTAGAACTGGAAGTACTAGAACCAGAAGAATCATTCACACCATTAGTAGAACCAGAATCGTTTGATGTACATCCACATGCAATTACTGCAAAGCAAATCAAAACTAAACAAATACAGATATTTGATATTTTCATGCATTCCCCCCTATGTCCAATTATATTCAATCCACAATATAAAATTTAGGATAGTTTTTTTTTAAACAAGATTTTTTCCTATATTAGGAGTTGTATGTTTTATTATTTGAGGAATGAAATCTTGCTTTCACCTAATTAAGATGATTTAAGAAAGTTAGAAACCATAAAATAATATAGATTTTTAAATAAGAAAAAGTGTGCACTGAGCACATATACGAGAATCGGGCTAATTAACTTTTATTTGTGAGATAGACATGAATCTGAATTTTAGGAAAATTAAGCATAAAAAGATGATAAATAACCAAACTATTGTCTGTAAACTGATTTGATTTAGCTATTTATATGATATTTACATTTAATTTTAGAAAAAGGTGAAGAAGGAAAAAAAAATGATCTTTGAGATATAATACAATTGCAGTAAATAAACATCAAAAAGAGACCCACCCTTAAATGAAAATATAAGGTTGATACAACACTCCTTTCTATCTCCATCTAACGTGTAATTATACTTATTATATCCCCATCCTCTAGCACATGATCACTAGCAACCCTGCGACAACTCCTGGCATCTATTGCGTGCATGAAACCCTCCCCGATATCGGTGTGGATAAGGAAAGCCATATCTCTTGGTTTGGATCCTCGCGGAATTAATAAGGCATCAGGGAGTATGTTACCCTTTTGATCAGATAGTTTATGTTCATCTTCTACTGGAAAGACAACAATCATATCTAGCAAGCTAAATATGGCTTGGTTAAGTGCTTCCTGAATTCCGGTACTACCATATTTTTGCAGAACATTTTTTTGGATATATTCAAGGGCTTTTACTTGTTGTGAACTTAATTCATCCTTTTTCATGATCTCAAAATCGGATTCACCAGACACATATTTTATAAACCCGGCTTTTGCAGCCCGAATTAATGCCAGTTCGGCCTCAGCTGATGCTGGCACCACATTATCATATTTTTCCTGGAGCCGTTTAATGTTCTCTTTGGCTGGGGGTAGATCTGCCTTGTTAGCCACAATAAGCATTGGTTTAGCAATTTTAAGAAGATTATTCAGGAGAAGAACGATATCTTCTTCTTCCCAATCCTTGTAATCTTTAGAAACAGTTTTTTTAGCTTCAAGCACGTCTTCTACTAGTATACCCGCACCACTGAGTTGTTCGGCTATTACTTTGGCTATGTCTAGTTTTTCAGAGAGTGCTTTGCGCACCATTTTGTTCCAGTTTTTATGGAGGATTCCATAAAGCCACATGGTTATTTCGTGTTCTAAAAACTCCACATCCTCCAGGGGGTCGTGTGTTCCTGGTTCACAAGGCCTTCCTTCATCATCAGTTGATCCTGAAGCATCAATTACATGGATAAATGCCTTGGCCTGGCGGAGATCATCCAGAAATTTATTACCCAGTCCACGGCCTTCATGGGCTCCTGGTACCAGTCCGGCAACATCTAAAAGTTCCACCGGAATCAACCGTGTACCTTCAAGGCACTGAGAGTTCCGCGGATTACATTCAACATCTAATTCTTTGCAGGGGCATGGTTTAACTACATGAGCAACTGCTTTGTTAACATCAATGGTTGTAAATGGGTAACCAGCCACTTCTGCTTCTGATAGGGTGGCTGCATTGAAAAAAGATGATTTGCCCACATTGGGCTTTCCGGTAACTGCAATCTGGAGCATGATAATCACTACTAGTCTTTTCACATCCAAACTTATTAAAGATTTTATAGATAAATGAAAAATTAAGATAACAAAAAGCAGATTTACTATTGGTAAATTTACTGTTAATTCAGGAGCATGTTACATGGCAAAACTTTACCTAATTGGAACCGGACCAGGATCCAGTGATTATCTAACAGTAGCAGCAGTTCAGGCTACAAAATTTGTTGATGTTCTCGTGGGAAGTCAAAGAGCTCTGGACCTATTTCCCGATTTTCATGGGGAAGTTTTGGTGCTCCGGGCAAAGAATATGGATGAAATGATGGAAAAATCAGTTTCACTGGTGGATGGGGGTAAAAATGTTGCAATTCTCTCCACGGGGGATCCTGGATTTTCCGGGGTTTTGAAGCCTATACTCAAGTTAAGGGATGATCTGGACCTTGAAGTAATTCCAGGTATCAGTTCCCTGCAACTGGCTGCAGCCAAGTTACAAGTGCCATGGGATGAAGCAAACCTTTTAACACTTCATGGTAAAGGCAATTCTGATGTCATATTGGATTTTTTAGAAAATGGAAAAGTTACCATAGTTTTACCAGATTTCAGGGTTGAAAAATTAGCTCAATTCCTACTTGAAAATGGTATGAACCCGGGGAGGAAAATTGCAGTTTGTGAAAGGCTCAGCTATCCTGATGAGAGAGTTTTTAAGGGAACTGTAAAAGAAGTAGCATCTAAAAAGTTCAGTTATTTATGTGTTATGGTAATTTACTAGTTTAAAATATTTCAATCACATAAATACTCGTCTTCTTCTTTCCAAGGTGGTGTTACCACGCATAAAAACTTCAATAATGATTTTCCATTGTTTTTTATCCACTGCACAGATCCAGGTGGTATATAGATTGCATCACCCTTCTTAACTTCTTCAGACTCTTTATCAATGTGCATTACACCTTTCCCTTCTAAAATGTAATATATTTCCACAGAAGTTTTCAATTCATGCGGTAAGGATGCTTCACCCTTGTTTAATAGGGCATAGGCGATGCTGCAGCCCATTTTTATCTTTTCATTTTTCGGATGCAGTAGCTCACAGAGAGTAGTTTGATCAGAAGTTTGGAAATATTCACAGTCATCAATAGATTTGATCAACATTTTATCAATACAAATTAGAAAATCGATATTTATTAATCTTTTTCAATAAAATAATAGATTATTTGGACACACTTACATAAAATAATAGATTTTTACTACCATACATTGTTTGTAAGTATTATTAAGGGCTTGCACACATTTGTATTAAACAAGCCCCTTGTTTGGTAGGTGTCTTTAGACATACCATACTCCTTAATCACAATAGTATAAAATTTCGCCATGATTTTGGTGACAAACATCACATGGAGAGTGGAATATCGCTGGGAAATTTTTGAATTTTTTCCCCACCATTTTTTCCATCAGATTTTTTTTGAAAATTTATGTAGTGCAATCTCAGAACTAACCAGCAAATTAGTAATGTTGAGGGGTTATTGATAATTTTTCACAAGTCACAGATAAAGAAAGATTTCAATTACACTCAGTACACTTAAAAAAAAAAGATGGAAAACTCATATGTTACTATAATTATTAATATTACTGCCTTAAATCAATTAAATCAAAAAAATATTAATTTTTTAATCTTTAAGCGGCTTATTTGATATTATAATAGAATCAGGTTAATAAATTATTTTTTTTTATAAAAAAAAATTCGTTTTAGGAAGCCTCTTGAGGCTCCCCGTAGAGGATACTGCCAACTTCTTTCAGTTTTTCTGTTCCCCTAATCTCTTCACGGAATAATGGTATTTCTGCCACAACTTGGTTCCCGAATTTTTGGCGGATGCTTTGCATCCGTTTTTGCTGTATCTGACGTCGGGCACGGCAGAAATCACAGTCAGCTTCTTCAGGCTGTATTTGGTTCACAATAACGGCATCAGTATGCATGTTATTCTTTTCCAATGCTTCCATGGCTCTTTCTGATTCGTAGATGGACATTTCTTCAGGTATAACTACCATTTTGAAGGATGTTCGCTCTGGATCAGCCATCACTTCTCTGGCGATTCGAATCTGCTTTTTAGTGGCTTCCATATCCTCCAAGGCTTTATCTTCCTCTTCTTCATCTCCCATGAAAGGCATGATGTTTTTGAAAGCTTTGGCCATGCTGCCGATCTGTCTTCGTACTTTGATCATCTTCCCAACCCAACTATCCATCATTTCTGGGAAGGAAAGTAGTCTCAAGGTGTGACCGGTTGGGGCAGTGTCGAAGACCACAACATCATACTCATCTGTGGTCATGTACTGTAAGAACTTGTCAAATGCAGCTGCTTCATCGATTCCAGGTGCCATAGTGGCCATTTCCATCTGATCTTCCATTAAACCCATGTCCATACCTGGGTTCAAGGCTTGTTGTTCCTTCATTTTGGCTTGGTAATCTTGCATGGCCACTTCGGGGTCGATTTCTGCCGCCCATAAGTTTTCACCAATGGGTGTTGGGTCGTGTCCCAAATTCTTGTCTAAAGAGTCAGATAAGGAGTGAGCAGGGTCAGTTGAGATTACCAGGGTTTTTTTACCTTCACCAGCCAACCAAAGGGCAGTCGCTGCTGAAACAGTCGTTTTACCGACTCCTCCTTTTCCTCCTATAAATACAAATGTTGTTTTTCCTTTTTTAAACTTGAATAGGTCCTTAAATGCCATATTCATTCCTCCATTAATTATTTTCTAGATTTAGTAAGCCTAAAATAAGCCTCAATCTTTTCGAAAAAAATGTTTCTATTAGATTATCATATTAAATTCTGTGTGCATATAAAAATTGTGCAAAATCCATATTAAATAAAGACTAATATTCCCCTAAAACATAAAATATTGTACTCTCATGGAAAATCCCTGTACTCAACGATTGTTTGCCCTTACAGATTAAAAAGGGCATATTGTTGGAAATAAAGATTTAAATTACTAATTACACATATTGATCAATAATACTGTATGTTTTAATGCAATGGAATTAGGGTGATGTCATGGAATACAATAAGGGAATTTTACCAGCATTAGACATTGTAAAGGTGTCCAGGGAAATATCTAGCTTCATTGAAAATTCTTTGATAGAATCAAAAACTCAAGGACTGGTGATGGGTCTTAGTGGGGGTTTGGATTCATCAGTAACCGTCAAACTCTGCACCGAAGTGGTAAACACTCACAAAATTTTAGGCCTGATAATGCCCAGCCATAGCACAAACAAAGAGGATATCAACGATGCTGTGTCTTTAGCAGATTCATTAGGTATACAATACAAAACTATACACATAGATCCTTTAATTCAATTAATTATTGGTGCTTGTACCAGTTTTCCTGATGATGAGAAGTATAAAATGGCTAACGCTAATCTCGAAGCACGTATAAGGATGTTAATTCTATATTTCCATGCTAACTCTATGAATCGCCTGGTTGTTGGCACTGATAATAGGTCAGAACTTTTAGTAGGATATTTCACTAAATATGGTGATGGTGGAGTTGATATACTTCCCATTGGTGCATTGTATAAAACTGATGTTCGTATGTTGGCAAAACATCTTAAAATTCCTGAAAAAATTATTAATAAAGACCCAACTGCTGGGTTATGGCCTGGCCAGACAGATGAAGATGAAATGGGGATAAAATACTCTCTCTTAGATCAAATCCTGTACTTACTAACTGAAAAAGGAATGAAAGAAGAAGGTATAATTAAAAAACTTCAAATAAGTCTTGATGAAATTGTAAAAGTCAAACTTATGATGATGTCAGCTGAACACAAATTAAAAATGCCACCAATACCACCAATAGTTAGATGAAGCCTTAAATTATAATTAAACAACTGTAAAGTTCATATAATGAAAACAGTGGTATAAATGTATTCTATAATATATATAACAACTTCTGATTCAGAAGAGGCTAAACAAATTGCAAAGAACCTTTTGGAAGAAAAAATGATTGCTTGTGCTAATATAATTCCAGTGATGGAATCAATCTATTGGTGGGAAGGAGAACTGGAAGAAGATGTTGAGTCGATCCTCTTGGTCAAGACCAGTTCTAAATTAGTGGATAAAGTTATAGATAGGGTTAAAGAAATTCACAGCTACCAAACACCATGTGCACTAGAACTCCAGATAAAAAACGGATCAAAAGAATACTTGGATTGGCTAGATAGTGCACTTAAATAAGTAAATCATTTTGTAAATTAAAATGAGATTCAAGTAAACATTTGTAAACTCTAATCAAATTGTTTAATTTTATCATATCAAACTCAGATGTAACGGTGATTATTTGATAGACAGTAAAATAGAGTCTAAATGGCAAAAACGATGGCAAAATGCAGAATTATTTCATTCTAACCCTGATGACCGAGAAAAAGTATTCTTAACCGTGGCCTACCCTTATCCTAGTGGAGCCATGCACGTAGGGCACGGACGCACTTACACTGTTCCAGATGTTTACGCACGATTCAAACGAATGCAAGGTTACAATGTATTATTCCCCATGGGGTGGCACGTAACAGGGGCACCAGTAATTGGCATAGCCAAACGTATTGGCAGATCAGACCCTTGGACTCTCGACATATACCAAAACGTGCACAAAGTACCTCTGAATGAGCTTAAAAAGTTTACAGACCCTCATTATATTGTAAAATACTTCAGTGAAGAATATCGAAATGTTATGACGCAACTTGGTTACTCTATTGACTGGAGACGGGAATTCACCACCATAGATCCTCATTACCAGAAATTCATAACATGGCAGTTTGAAAAACTTAATGAAAAAGGTTTGGTGAGGAAAGGAGCACATCCAGTCAAATACTGTCCTGATGATGAAAATCCAGTGGGAGACCATGACCTTCTGGAAGGTGAAGGGGTGGCTATCAACGAATTAACTTTGGTAAAATTCAAAATAGGGGGAAACTATCTGGTTGCTGCATCATTCCGACCAGAAACTCTATTTGGGGCCACGAATATATGGCTAAACCCTGATGAAGAATATGTTAAGGTTAAAATCAATGATGAAGAATGGATCATTAGTAAAAATGCATATCATAATCTTTTAAATCAGAAAAGTAACATTGAATTGGTGGATGACATAGATACTCCGTCCCTTATCGGTCAACATGCAGAAAACCCAATAACAGGGGATAAACATATAATTTTGCCTGCATCATTTGTGGATCCAGATTATGCCACTGGTGTAGTATATTCGGTACCAGCACACGCTCCAGCAGATTACATAGCGCTGGTTGACATTAAAAAAGATACAAAAACATTAAATAAATATAATATAAAGGATGCAGTTGAAAAAATACAACCAATCGGACTAATACGCCTTAAAGGATTTGGTAAACACCCTGCTGCCGAGATGATCGAGAAAATGGGTATTAAAGACCAAAATGATCCCAATCTTAAAGAAGCCACCAATGAGATGTACAAACTTGAACATGCCAAAGGAGTTATGGACAAACACATAACAGATTATGCTGGTTTAAAGGTACCACAAGCTAGGGATGAAATCAAATTATATCTTCTTGAAAATGATAAGGGAGATATAATGCATGAATTTGCGGAAAAACCGGTGATCTGTCGTTGTGGAACTGAATGTGTGGTTAAAATCTTGGATAATCAGTGGTTCCTCAAATACTCTGATGAAGAATGGACCCAAAAAACCCTAAATTGTTTGGAGAATATGAACACCGTACCTGAAGAGATTAGGTCCAACTTTGAATATTATCTTAACTGGTTACATGACTGGGCATGCGCAAGGCGAATAGGCTTGGGAACCCCCCTACCATGGGATCCTCAATGGTTAATTGAACCTCTCAGTGATTCAACCCTCTACATGAGTTATTATACCATAGCTCCCTATCTGAAGGATATTGACCCCGAAGAAATGGACGAAGAATTCCTGGATCACATTTTCCTAGATAAGAAAACAAACAAAACAAACATTCCTCCAGGCATGAAAGAAGAGTTCAACTACTGGTATCCCCTCGATTGGAGATTATCTGCCAAGGATCTTGTTGGAAACCACTTATCATTCCATTTATTCCATCATTCGGCAATTTACCCTCAGCAAAAATGGCCTCAAGGTGTGGTAGTATTTGGCATGGGACTAATGGAGGGACAAAAAATGTCCTCTTCCAAGGGAAACATCGTACTATTAGAAGATGCCATAAAAATCCACGGAGCAGATGTAGTCCGGTTGTTCCTCATGTCATCGGCCGAACCATGGCAAGACTTTGACTGGAGGGAAAAAGAGGTTATAGGAACCAAAAAACGTTTAGAATGGTTCATGGGATTTGCAGAGATGGTAGATGAACTTCATGGCTCACAAGTCCAGCTTAACGAGTGTATTGATGCTCCTGATGTGAATAAACCCATTAACTCATGGATAATCAGCCAAGTTAACCAGCGAGTCCGCGACGCCACTCAAGCTCTGGAAGGATTCCAAACCAGGAAAGCACTTCAAGAAGCATTATTCTTGTATAAAAAGGATATGGACCACTATCTGCACCGGGTGGGTCATGAACTCAAGGAAGGAAATGGTAAAGAGGAGATAAATCAGGTATTGGCCTATGTACTGGGAATATGGATCCGTCTGATGGCACCATTTACACCTCACGCCTGTGAAGAGCTGTGGGACAGACACGGTGGACGAGGATTTGCATCAGAAGCACCCTGGCCAGAATATGATGTGGATTTAATTGATGAGAAAGTTCACAAGAGTGAAGAAATCATACAAGGACTGGTGGATGATATCAGGGAGATTGAAAAGATCACAAAAACCACTCCTGAAAAAATTCACGCATACCTCGCACCTCAATGGAAATGGAAAGTATTCGAAATTGCCCGGGAAGTTGGAAAACCAGATATTGGCAGAATAATTGGACAAGCTATTAAAGAGAACATTCACGATGATAAGAAGGAATTGGCTGGATTCGCTCAGAAAATTGCCCGTGAAATGACCAAGATACACTACGTTGGTTATGTGGATGAAAAACAGATCCTGGATGATGCAGTGGATTACATTGCCCGTGAAACCGGTGCAGAGGTAATAATATATCAGGAACCAACTTATGACCCTAAAAACAAGGCGAAAAATGCTTTACCCTACAAACCTGCACTTTACATCCAATAAATATTTTTTTTGGATTATCCATTCAAAGGATATTACTTGATATTTTAGTTTAGGATAAAATTAAAATCGAACTTATGAATTACAGTCATTTCTAGGAGTTTATCCAAAAGGATTTCATTGTTTTTTAAAGGGAAAACCCAAAAACCCTTTCCATTCTTAAAGGACTTCGGAAAAAGATCTTCAAGTGTGTTATCTGTTGTAAAAAGACGATCTTATGGTGGTTACTCATTTACCAAAATTAGGGGGCAAGGGTTATTTTAGAAAGAAACTATTTTTAAAAAATATTGAATCCTAAACAGAGCAGAATTAATGTGGATTAATTTTTAAGAACGATGGATTTAACTAATCATCGTGGGAGTGATATGATTATCATAAGTCAAGATAATGAACCATTAAGGTTACTTGCCCATCACACTGTTGTTTTTCCCTATTTATGAGGGTGTTAGCAGATCAAAAACAGGTTTGATGCTAGGTTTGAATTTTCATCGTGAATAATCCTCAAAGAGAGATTAATATAGTGCCAACTCCCAGTATAATGACTTAGTTGACTTACTCATCGATGAAGGGGTGCAAATTAAAAAGTGTGAATAGGATGCTTTTTGATGGGTTTGAATGAGAATATAAGGAAAAGAGACCAGATTTTGTAATGCGAACTTGGCATGCTTAACATTTTTTTTTTAAGGGTTTAAAAAGATATTTGTAAATGAATGGCTTATTCAAGACTAATTATTTTATTTTGAAGAATTCCAATATCTTCAATATTCACTTCAGCCACATCACCAACGTGCATGGGTCCCACACCTGGAGGAGTACCAGTAGCAATCACATCACCTGCTTTGAGGGTCATGATGTTGGATATAAAGCTTATCAATTCTTCAACTGGAAAAATCATGTTTTTTGTATTGGAATTTTGTTTGATTTTATCGTTAATTTTCATAGAAATTTTCTGGCTAGAGGGATCCATGTCAGTTTCTATCCAAGGCCCCAAAGGGCAAAAAGTATCGAAACTCTTCGCACGAGTCCACTGCCCATCTTTTTGCTGCAAATCCCGGGCAGTAACATCGTTAAGTGAAGTATAGCCTGCAACAAAATCTAATGAATCCTCAAAATTAACAAAACGGGCGTCGCGTCCAATAACAACTGCCAATTCCGCTTCATAGTCCACTTGCTGGGAATAAGGTGGATACACGATACTATCATTATGGCCAATTATGGTGGTAGGAGGCTTTAAAAACAGCACTGGCTCCTCAGGCATGTCCATGTTCAGCTCTTCAGCATGGTCACGATAATTCAAACCTACACACACCACTTTACTAGGCTGGACTGGTGGAATAATCTTTATTTCATCCAATGAATAGAAATTTTTTCTTTTAAAATCATCAGGGGGTGATTGTGACGCTTCTAAGACAGAATGTTCTATTTCAACTACTCCCCCATTAATAACCACTCCATTTTTCTTTCTACCATTTTTTTTAAATCTTAGAAGCTTCATTTAATCCTTCCCATTACAATTGGTTAATTCACTATTTGTTTAAATGATTCTTTCAATGGGAACCACTAAAATATCTCTAGCACCAATTTTTTTCAAACGATTAACTACATGAAATACTTCATGTTCATTAACCACG
This sequence comes from Methanobacterium sp., assembly GCA_012838205.1. NCBI lineage: Archaea > Methanobacteriati > Methanobacteriota > Methanobacteria > Methanobacteriales > Methanobacteriaceae > Methanobacterium > Methanobacterium sp. The sequence continues at coordinate 17,351 of DUPR01000015.1, read as the reverse complement.
GCGTGAACTGCTACTACACCATTATCTGAGAGCACCTGGGAGACTGTGGGTCCAGTCATCCCTGGCATGGCAAGTTTAACATCGTCCAAGACTTCCTCATCCACATTCATCATCACCAACTTTTTACCATCAGCATCAAGAACGCCCTTTATTCCAGTTCTTATTTCCTCTATTTTCTCTTTTTTCTCGACATAACTCACAGTATTTGCTATAAGCTGCACAGAACTTTCCAAAATAGTATCTACCATCTGAAGATGATTCATCTTAAGCGTGGTGCCAGTGCTAGTAAGATCGGCGATAAGGTCCGAAACTCCAATGAAAGGAGCTATTTCGGTTGAACCGCTGAGTTGAACTATCTTAACTGATTTTTTTTTACTTTCAAGATATTTTCGGGTGAGGTTGGGAAATTCAGTGGCCACAATAGAATCTTGTTTAATATCTGTGAGTTTTTTAATATCTGATTCTTCAGGAGCAGCCAAGACTAATTTTGATTTTCCGAATTTCAAATCTTCCATGATCTTAACTTGGGCTCCTTTCTCTTTGATCAAATCCAAGCCGGTCATTCCCAAATCTGCAGCGCCATCGGCCACGAATTCGGGGATATCCGCAGCACGGGTGAACATAACACTAATTTGATCATCGTAAGTGTCTGAAAAAAGTTTCCGATTAACGGTGTCCTTCAATCCAATCCCTGCTCTTGATAAAAGCTTCACAGCAGGGTCGCTAATCCTCCCTTTGGATGGAAGGGCTATTTTTATCTCCATCAAAAAATCCTCCTAAACTCTACCTTAAGTTAAAAAATTTAATAAGTGCACAAATAAATCTACTTATGTTGTAAACATTTATCATGTAAAAAATGACTGTAATAGGACATCTAATTTAACCTATTACTGGGGAGTGGTTTGCACAAAATCCTCCCATATTTATGTTATTTCCCTCAATCTTATATAGATAGGTGGTCCAATGGAAACCCAAACTATTCTAATTAAAAACAGCATTATCGTTGATGAAGATGTTCGAAGAGGATCAGTGCTTATCGAAGACGATAAAATCGTTGACATAACGCGTAAAGGTTCAACCGGTGCAGACGAGGTAATTAATGCTGAAGGTAAGGTTTTAATCCCTGGCCTAGTAAACACCCACACCCATATTTCCATGAGTCTCATGAGGGGTCTGGCTGATGATTTGCCCCTGGAAACATGGTTAAATGATCATATATGGCCAATGGAATCCAATTTAGAGGCGGAGCACTGTTATGTGGGGGCTCTTCTGTCGGCACTGGAGATGATCAAATCAGGAACCACAACTTGTAATGATATGTATTTCTTTATGGATGAGGTTGCCCAAGCTATTGATGAATCTGGGATCAGGGGACTTCTATGCCACGGCATGTTAGACTTATTTGATAGTGATAAAAGGAAAAAAGAGTACAAAGAAACACTGCGCATCATAAAAAAATGTCATAATACTGCTGATGGAAGAGTTCAAGTAGCATTGGGTCCTCACACTCCCTACACTTGTTCACCTGAACTTTTAAATTGGGTTAGGAAAAAAGCTGATAAAAACGGGCTTAAAATTCATATACATGTATCTGAAACCGAAAAAGAAGTTGAAGATAGTTTAAATGATAGGAAAAAGAGACCTTTTGAATATTTGGAAGACCTTAACTTTTTAGGTCCCGATGTAATAGCAGCCCATTCCGTATGGCTATCTGGGGCTGAAATAGCCTTAATAACGGATAATAATGTTAAAATATCTCATAATCCTCTGAGTAATATGAAATTAGCTTCTGGAATTTCTCCAGTTTCTGACATGATTGCCAATGGGGTATGTGTATCTTTAGGAACGGATGGAGTTGCATCTAATAACAATCTTGACCTCTTTCAGGAGATGAAAACTTCCAGTTTACTACAAAAGGTTCGAACACTAGACCCTACTGTCTTACCGGCAAGTAAAGTACTTGAAATGGCCACAATTAACGGTGCCACTGCACTAGGTTTGGAACAAGAGATTGGTACAATTGAAGTTGGAAAGAAAGCAGATCTGGTCTTAATTGATATGAAATCACCACATTTAACTCCTTATCGTAATCCAATATCTCATTTAGCATATTCTGCAGAGGGTAAAGACGTTGACACTGTTTTATGTGATGGAAAAATTTTAATGCTTGAAAAAGAAGTTTTAGCTCTGGATGAGGTTGAAGTAATGGAAATGGCTGAAAATGCTGCAATAGACCTATTATCAAGAAATTAATTTAGGTATATTTGTATGATGTGTGAATAAATTCACTCAATACTCAATAAATCTTTCAAATTCTAAATAAAACTAAAAAAGGAGATTTTATGGTCGGTACTGGAATTTTAACCCTTTTTGACATAGATGGAACTCTGGTTAGGGGAGCCCGTTGCCATTACATGGCATTTGTACATGCTGTAAGCAAATTCTATGGAATGGAAGAAGATATCAGCGGCATAAACTATGCTGGTAAGACTGACCCTCAGATATTGCGAGAAGTCCTAGAAATAGGCGGAATACCTGACAAAGTTATTGAAGAAAACTTTCAAGATTGTCTAGATTACATGGTTAAGGATTACTTGGCAAATGTGCACCGAGAGAATGTAAGGGCATTAGAAGGAGTCAGCGACCTTTTAAAACAATTACAAAATGAAAATGTTCTTTTAGGCCTCACAACTGGAAATTTAGAGCCCATAGCTTATGCTAAACTAGGTCAAGTTGGGATTGATGGCTTCTTTTCTTTCGGTGGGTTTGGTAGTGACAGTCCCCAAAGGCCTTGTCTGGTGGAAAAAGCTTTGGAACGTGCAAGAAAATTACATGGTTTTGAAGGTGATCAAATATTTGTAATTGGAGATACTCCCAGAGATGTGGAAGCAGCTAAACCATTTAATCTTTATACTATTGCTGTTGCCACTGGAAGGTACTCTACAAGTGAATTACAAAAAACAGGTGCTGATTTTGTCCTTCAAAACCTGAAAGACGTTAAGCAAGTAATGAAAATTATCGGAATTTAAGTTAAAATAAATCGTTTGAAAAAATGGATGAAATAATCAGTGTGATACATATTATATCTACATTTTTTTAGTTTATTATTATTGTCAACCAGAAAATTTTACCAAAAATTCAGTTAGTAACTAAATTTTTAAAAAAAACAAATCATTTATTTGGGCTTTGAATTTCGAAAATCTGTATAGAATTAGTAGGACAATTTGTCTGACAATCTAAACACCCGCAACATCCATCATCATCTATTTGGCATTTTAAATCAACGATGGAAATATTATCCATCAAGCAAACGTCTACACAAAGACCACAACCAATACAAGTGTCTCCCACAACAGCCTGAAATTCTTGTTCAACTAATATTCCTATGATAGTTTTGGTGTTATCAATATCTTTAGTTAGAGAGTAAGTTAAATATAAGAAATCATGGTTACAACAATGGGTGATTGATTCTGCAACTTCAATAGAACCCCATGAAAGATTTCTGCCGTTTAGATAGTGAGAAACTGTGGAACGATCCATCCCAAGCTTGTTTGCTATATCTTTCTGAAAATAGCCCTGTTCTCTGAGCTTCACTGCTGCCAAGTACTTTAATCCAGATGCTATATGTTTCGGCATTCTCCCACCGTGTGTGATAATTACACATTGTTTTTGTTTAATATTTATAGATTGCTACTGGCAATCGACAGTCAACTCTAAACAAATTTCAAAGAAAGCTAATATTTTCGGATAGGTCCAAAAAATTGAATAACTAATATCATAATCAGTTTATGGGATTAATAACAGGGGTTAGGATAGAAATTTAGATTATCCACGCCTAAAACAAATTTCTTGTCTTGTTTTTTAATATTGTCATAGGGCTGAGCAGTAAAAGATTCATACACAATGGCCGGTATTCCATTATTGATTAAGGGAATGGTGGTGAATTCAGTGCTGCTTGGGTTCGGTGCGTGGTAATAGGGTACACCATCAACGATGTTAGTTAGTGTAAATGCTATGTCTAAAGAAGTACCTTTTTCTAGAGGGGTAAACAAGAAAACTCTTTTGGAGTACTCTCCATCAGTTCCATGGACATCCACAGCAAAATCGAAATTTTCTTTAGTAATATCAGGAACCACATAACTATTGGATAGTATTTGCCCATTCATTCGGCCGACGGCAAAATCATCAGTGTAACTGGTTACATTAATATAATAGAGATAGTAACAGTATCTAAAATTCGGAGATTGTTCTTTAACATTTTCTACAGTAGCTTCGTGGGCAAAGTGTTCGCGAGGATGTTGTCCCACAATATATGCAACTTTAACTTTAGAAGTGGAGTTCCCATAAGGTCCTTCCTTTATCACAAAACCATATGACTCATTCCCTAACACTTCTCTAGTAGTAGGTTGCATGTACGGAGTCTTTTCTACGGAATAAACATCATATAGTGGCATTATAACTATTAAAAATATGCAAAGCGTTGCAAACACTCCTAAAATTGGCTTATGATATTTATAGGTTTTTATCTCCTTTTCAAACTCTTTTATTATTTTTTTTAAGTATTTTAATGCTGTTTTCAACCAATCTCCTCAAAGACGAATTTTTATCAATACACTTATATAAGTTATACTAGCTTTCTATGAAACAAGATGTTTTGTTTTAAGTAAAAAAATTTCCATAACACATCTATCATATCTTCTATTGTACTGTTAATAAGATTTGGAAATAAATAGATCAATAAATTATATCTAAAAAGACACATCAATTCCGTTTTCTAGCAGATACTCTTTAACTTCTTGAACACTTAACAAGCGATAGTGGAAAACTGAAGCTGCCAATAAAATAGACGCACCGCCTTCAATAACAGCTTGTTTGAAATCAGAAAGTTTTCCAGCACCACCAGATGCTATTACTGGAATGTTTACAGCCTTCGAAACTGATCGGGTATATTCTAGATCATACCCATCTTGTGTTCCATCTCCATCCATACTGGTAGGTAATATAACTCCAGCACCAAGTTCTTGACATTTCTTAGCCCATTTAACAACATCAATGCCTGTTTTCTCAGTGCCTCCAGCTATTACTACTTCAAATCCAGAAGGCATGGCAGTGTCACGACACCCATCAATAGCCACAGTAATTGTATCTTTCCCATATTCGGCTGCTGCTTCATGGATAAGGTTAGGATTTTTCACAGCAGCACTGTTTATGGAAACCTTATCCGCCCCAGCATCTAAAGTCAGTTTAATATCATCTAAATTTGAAATTCCGCCCCCTACGGTTAGGGGAATATCAATAACTGAAGATACATTCTTAACCCATTTCAAGCGAGTTTTCCTGTTTTGGAGAGTGGCTGCAATGTCCAGCATGGCAAGTTCATCTGCACCTTCCTTCTGATATAATGCTGCACTTTCAACTGGGTCACCGGCATCCTTTAAATCTGCAAAATGAATTCCTTTAACTACACGACCATCTTTCATATCCAGACAGGGCATTATCTTCACAGTTGTCATAACTCAATCTCCGTATTTCTATGCATGTGGTTATTATATTATGACAGTTCTATAAAAAATCAACAGCACAATTAAGAATTTTCATTTGAATTGTTTTACAGGAAAACAGTATATCAACGTGGTAAGTCAGCATGTTAAACGCAGAAGTATATTTAACTTCCCAAAAAGGAATTGGCGGGCAGATCCGAACCAAAAATGAAGATTTTTACGTGGAAGAAATTCCAATCACCAATCCTAGTGGGAAAGGACCAAACACATGGCTTTGGATTGAAAAAGAAGGTCGAAACACCTTAGACGTTGTTTTAGATATTGCTCGAGAGCTTGGAATAAATAGGAAGCAGATGGGTTTTGCTGGAATGAAAGATAAATCAGCGGTGACCCGCCAATGGATATGCGTAAGTAACAAAACTCCTGAAGAATTACAGGGACTGGGAGAACAACTTCATCATGTAAAGATAATGAAAGTAGTATCCAACGAGAAAAAATTACGCATTGGCCAACTGGTCGGAAATAAGTTCCAGTTAAAGATTAGGAATGTTGAAAACCCGGATTCGGCGGCAAAAAGAGCGGAAAAAATTCTGGAAGAGTTAAAAAATAGGGGAGTGCCTAATTATTACGGATACCAGCGTTTTGGAAAAAACCGCCCCAACACTCACTTAGTGGGTAAAGCTCTAATCAAGGAAGGAGTGAAAGCAGCAGTTGATTGGTACATAGGACACCCCTACGATACTGAACCCGTGCATATCCAGGAAGCTCGAATGTTATATGAAGAAGGAGAGTTGGAAGAAGCATTAGAGGCCATGCCCAGTGGTATGCGGTATGAAAAGATGATGTTGCGCATGCTTATCAAAGAACAGAAAAAGAAAGAAAAATTAGATGAAAAGTCATATATTTTAGCACTTAAAAGCCTACCCAAACCATTAAGCAGGATGTTTGTCCACGCATACCAGTCATACCTATTTAACCGGGCCGTAAGTGAACGCATAAAACTGGGAATAGATAAATTCATTGAAGGGGATATTCTTATTGACAATAAAGAACATCTGATCCATGAATTCGACCCTAAAACAATAGAAAAAAGTATTAAAGAATTCCAAGCCCACCCCTCAGCTCCACTATTCGGTAGTAAAGTACCCCTTGCTGGTGGAAAACTGGGAAAAATGGAGCAAAAAATTTTGGATGAAGAAAACCTCAAATTAGAAGATTTTTCAGTGCCGAAAATGCCGAAACTAGGAAGCCATGGGATCAGACGCCCAATCCGATTTAAAATATGGGATGTTTCTGCTGAATCATTTGAAAACGGGGTTATTGTAGGGTTTTCAATCCCTAAGGGTTCTTATGCAACAAGTGTTTTAAGAGAAGTAATGAAGAAAGAAGTATATTAGACTGTATTCAACATTTTTTTTTACTTCTCACACACTCTTACCAAACTAACAATACAGATGTTTTTTATATGACAAGTTGCCCCTCATACTGGGGGGTGCCCCCTCATTTTTAAAATATAAATTAAAAGTTTTTCAGAATAGCAACGTCTTTTGCTCTGTTTTTTGGGTTTGACTATTTATCTTCCATTTTTCTTGTAATGCACATTTTTTGTCAATTTTTTAACTAAACTTTAGGCATTGAGTCTATAGTATTCCCATTCCCTTTTTATTACTACTGTTTTTCAACATATTTTTCAGGATTTTCATCAAACTCTTTTTTACATCCCGGAGCGCAGAAGTAGTACTTTTTACCCTTATATTCGCTCGTATATTTCGCAGTTTTCTCATCAACATCCATTTTGCAAATTGGATCTACAGCCATAACAATCCACCCCCTGATATGTTTATATAAGTTTAATCTGTAATCATTTTATTTGCAGGAGGTACATATCCTTTTAAAAGGAGTGATAATGTAACAATAGTCACAGAAGAGAGGGCCATGGCAAGCCCAGCATATTCTGGACGAAATGTTATTCCAAATGTGGGATAAAGTAACCCTGCAGCCACTGGTATGAGGATCATGTTGTAAGCAAATGCCCAGAAGAGATTTAGCTTTATACGTCCCATAACTTTCTTTGATAATTGAAGTCCAGCAACAGCATCCAATAAATTATCCTTAATAAGGACAATTTCCCCACTTTCAATAGCCACATCGGTTCCACTACCAATAGCAATTCCCACATCGGCTTGAGCAAGTGCAGGGGCATCATTAATCCCATCACCTACAAAAGCCACAACTTCTCCATTTTCTTGAAGCCTTTTCACTTCAGCAGACTTTTCTCCAGGCAAAACTTCTGCTAAAATCCTCTCGATGCCGATATTATGGCCGATGGCCTCACCAGTCTTTTTGTTATCACCAGTAATCATAGCAACAGTTAAGCCCATCTTTTTAAGTTCCTGAATAGCTTTCGAGGTGTCAGCCTTTAAAGTATCAGATATTCCAAGAATTCCGGATAAATCATCTCCTGAAGCGACCAAAACGGCAGTTTTCCCATTTTCTTCAATTTCAGAAATTATATCTTCATTAGAACCGGATATCGTAATATTATTATCTTCAAGTAGGGTTCGGTTTCCAATAAGAATCTTTTCATCATTTAAATTTGCAGACACCCCTTTTCCAGGGAAAGTATCGAAGGTATCTGACTCATATAACTTGATGTCATTATCACGGGCCTTGGTGACTATGGCTTGTCCCAGGGGATGTTGTGAATTTTTCTCCACACTGGCAGCAATCTGTAATAAAGTTCGATCATCAGTTTCAATTCCAATGATATCAGTCACTTCCGGTTTACCTTTGGTAAGGGTGCCTGTCTTGTCAAAAAGGATGGTTGTTAATTTTTCTGATATTTCCAGAGCTTCACCATCTTTAACCAATATCCCCAGTTCAGCACCACGCCCAATACCAACAGTTACTGCAGTAGGTGTTGCCAAGCCAAGGGCGCACGGACAAGCTACAACTAAAATGGATATAAAAACTGTGAGTCCAAAAAGGATGCTACTTCCCAGAAGGAAGTACCAAACTATAAAAGCCACGATGGCAATAGTGAGCACAGTAGGGATGAAATAAGAAACTGCCTTATCAGCTATTCTTTGAACAGGCGGTTTAGACCCTTGGGCAGATTCTACTAATTTAATAATTTGCGCCAGCACAGTATCTTTGCCAATTTTCTCTGAACGAAACTTTAAAACCCCGTTCTGGTTTATGGTTCCCCCAACAACTGAAGAACCCGTACGTTTCATGGTGGGAATTGGTTCGCCAGTGATCATGGACTCATCAACATAACTTTCACCTGAAACTACAGTACCATCTACCGGGATCCGTTCACCTGGTTTAACCAGTACTACATCTCCCACAACTACTTCTTCTGTTGGTATTTGAGATTCAACACTAATCCCATCTTCATCACGGAGGATTGTAGCGGTTTTTGATTGCAAATTCAATAATTTTTTAATAGCTGTGCCAGTGCGTCCCTTGGCACGTGCTTCAAGCCATCGTCCAAACATTAAAAATCCTGCAAGCATAAGTGCAGTTTCATAAAACATGAATTCGGGAGTAAGCACAATGTGAAAAGTTCCCAGTACACTGGCGAGGAAAGCAACCCCAATACCCATGGAATACATAACATCCATGTTCAGAGTGCCGATTTGGAGGGAACGATAAGCAACAGAAAAAATCGGGTAACTAACATAAATAAAGGGGACAATAGTTACTGCCAGCATGAAATAAGTCATGTTAAAGGGTAACATCACACCCGCGTACATTAAAATCATCAAAGGAATTGAAACAGCAAAAGCTACTATAAAACGATTTCTTTTACTTTTCAGATCGTCTTCCCGCAGTTTTTCCTCCTTATCTCCAGGAATTTCCCCCTCTAAACCCAGATACTCAAATCCCAAGTTTTCAATGGCTTCTTTCATCTCATTTACACTGGTCATCTGGGGATTGTATGTCACATAAGCCTTTTCACCAGCAAGGTTAACTGTAACCTCACTGACCCCATCAATTTTTCTAAGCACCTCTTCAATGGCTTGAACACACATAGCACAAGTCATTCCCCCTACTTTAATTACAACATTCTCGTTCATCACCCCATATCCAGCACTTTCCACAGTATCTTCAAGTTCATGCAGTTTAACCTTATTTGAATCATATTTTACCGTAGCTTTTTCAGTTCCAAAGTTTACTTTGGCCTCATCCACCCCTTCCAAGTCATTTAAAGATTTTTCAACATTTAGTGCGCATGAAGCACAATGCATGCCTGAAATTTTGATTTCTGCCTTTTTTTTAGAATCATCTGCCATTATATTATCCTACCTTTAATTCTTAATTTATTTTCAAGGGATTATAATTAAATTAGTTTATTTGCCTTAATTATTCAGTAAACAGATTATTTTAGGTTTTTATAAATTTGTCCTTCCTTCATTACCAGTAATATATTTTCAGGATTGCCCAATGATTTGATATCATTAAGGGGGTTTGTTTTACTTACAACTACATCGGCAAGTTTTCCTTTTTCCAGTGTTCCTATTTTTTCTTCCAGTCCCAGTAGTTCTGATGCACATTTAGTGCCAGATTGGATTGCTTCCATTGGAGTCATCCCTATATCACATAAAAATCCTAATTCGCGCAAATTTTGGCCATGAGGGGCGATTCCACTATCGGTGCCCATCACGATTTTCACTCCTGCTTTGTAAGCTTTTTTCATGTTTTCATGGCTGTTCATAGCCACTTTACGAGAATCTTCTTCACTGAAATCAGGAAGTTTTCCAGCTTCCAGAAGTTCTAAGTTGCTCCAATGTGCCAGTTGGGTGGCAACTAACCAAGCATCATTTTCCAGTAGAAGCTGAATGCATTCTTCATCTAGAAATGTTCCATGTTCAATGGATTTTATTCCAGCATTTAAAGCATTTTTAATACCAGAAGAACCATGTGCATGGGCCATAACTGGTAAATTACGATAAGATGCCTCTTCAATTATTATTTTCAATTCTTCCATGGTAAATTGAGGATGTTCTGGGCTGTCATTGGCACTTATCACTCCTCCGGTTACCATGATTTTAACAACTTCTGCACCCGCCCTCAAAACTTCCCTAACTCTTTTTCGAACTTCTTCAGTTCCGTCGCAGACAGATTCAGGCAGTCCTGGATAGCTGGTTTTCACGGTTTTACCAGATTTGAGTTGTAAATCAAAGTGTCCTCCAGTTATGGATAGGGGCATAACACTGATCTGGAGACGCGGACCTTTTATCAGCCCTTTTTCAACTGCTATTTTCACACCATAATCCGCCATTCCTGCATCTCTTACAGTGGTGACTCCTGCTTCCAAGGTTTTTTCCAAGTTTCTAACAGCTTCATAAAAATAAAGGGATAGTGGTGTGTACAATGGGTTTTCAAATCGAAAACCATTAAACATCATGTGCACGTGGCAATCAATGAATCCAGGTAATATGAATCCTCCGTTAGCATTCACATGCTTAATTTCACCATCTGGAATTTTAACTGATTTTTCATTACCAATATCTAAGATTTTTTCGTTTTTTATCAGAACAATCCCATTCTTTATAGGTTTCCCGCCATTACCATCGATGATCGTCCCATTATGGATAAGAAAGTACACTATGTGTCACCATCCTCCTGTTAATTTGCTAAGAATTCATGAATCATTTTATTGTATCTACATGATTTTTTTTATCTTTAATCAAATAAGTCAAACATGAAGTTCGTGTTCTGAAATATTTTCTTTTCTTCACTAGAATCATTAATATGTCAGTCAGTTTATTTTTAATTTTTGTTTTCATTGTAGTGGACACGAAATTGTAAAAAAGAAAAAGATATTAATAACGTGGAGTAGAGTACAAATACTATTAAATGGGAGGTGAAATCGTGGTAAATCCTATATTAGCAGTGGTTATATCGGTATTTTTGCCAGGAATTGGGAGTGCATATGCTGGAAAATTAATGCAGGGAATAGTCATTTTTATCATTGCATTGATTTTAATCGCTTTACAACTTGTGATCGGATGGATAGCATATGTATTATACATAATTGTCTGGGCCTACGGTTTATATGATGCTTACACCACTGCAAAAGCAGCAGAAGCGTAAGTTTATCATTTTTTTTTTACTTTTTTAAGTTAGGAGGTTTTAAAATGGAAATCAATTGGGGAGCAGTAATTATTGGGTTTATTTTATCCATAGTTTTGGGAGCTATTTTTGCAGCTATTATTCCTGGAGCAGGCGCATTATTAGGCTGGTTATTAGCTGGAATGGTTGTCGGATACATGGTCGGAGGAACAGCCGGTAACGGTGCAGTAAATGGAGCAATTTCAGGTATATTTGGGGCAATAGTGCTTTCAATATTGTTACTCCTTTTTGGAACTCTAATCTTGGGTTTAATCGGATTTGCAGCAGCTACCGCGTCTTCATTGATCCTCATACTAGGATCTTTAGGGGTCCTGATCATAATGGCTGTTGGAGGATTAATTGGTGCTTTGATAAAAGGAGAACCAGAAGCAGCATAAAATAAAATCTATTTTTCTTTTTTTTATATTCTCTTTTTATGCTGATGTTTACTTTCTTTCAAGTATTAATAATCGGGAAAACTTTCTACATATAAACAAAAAGAGAATATTATGAGATTGAACTCATTTTAGATCAGAATTATTCTCCAAAAAAATATCATGAAGTAGATAAGCTATAGGTCCTATAATTAATTCTAATGACGCAATGATTTAAGGGGTGATAGAAATTATAGACTGGAAAGCAGTGGGAGTTGGATCCCTTCTAAACGCGGTTTTATCCATAGTCTTCATGGTCGCATTCTTCCCAATATTCTTTTTCGGCCCGATAATTGGGGGGATGTTGGCAACCTATGTTGGAACAAGTGAGAAAAATGATGCTCTGGTAGAAGGTGCATTAACCGGAATTATCGGTGGCTTACTTATTGGAATAATATTCATCGCAGGATTCGGAGCTTTAAGTGCCATAATTGGATTAATATTTACCAAAATTGGTATATTGGCAGGAACAGCAACTTTAATAGTAGGAATTTTCGTGACAGCAGTTATAATACTCGTAGGGGGAGTGTTAGGGGCTGTTGGCGGTGTTATTGGGGCTGAAATAAAGGAGAAAGGCCAAGAAAAAAATTGAATCCTAATTTAATTTTTTTCCATATTTCTTATGGTTCTACATATGGGTTTCGTGATAATGGTTTTGATGATAAAAAATTATTTTAATTGATTTAAATCATATTAAATCCACTGATTTTCATTGTTCTAGTTTAATAATCTGGGCATCGGCATCAACTTCTACCAAGTCACCATTGGATAAAATTTCAAAAATATCTTCTTCTGGATGATCAACCATGGGAATGCTGGCCATTATGGCCCCAGTAGCGATTATTGGTTCTGCTTCAATTGCAATTATAGCCAAAGGTGCTGTTTTATTTTTTGCCATCTGAAAGATCACATACGAACCAACAGTAGAACCCTTACCCGATGGAATAACCAGTATTTTATCACTGATATTCTGCTGATAGAGTTGATGTCCCCTATCTATAACATTTCCAGTTTTAGGGTCAACACCACCCAGAAAACTTAATGGGTTGTTGGATAGGATTACTTCACCTTGGGCTTTACCACGAGAAATTTTACGGCACTTAATGTTAACAGTCATGATAATTAATTCCTTTTTTCACTATAAAAAATAGGGGATAGGTTTATAAATAAACCCATCTGGACTTAGAACAGTCCAATTCATGTTTAATCAATTACAATTTAATTAAACAATTTTATTCCAATTCTAACTCAATTCCTCCGATTGTAGGCCTTAAAAAGTTGTATATGAGTGCTGTAACTGTGGACATGATGAAAACTATTATGAAAGTTCCCACAATATTCCCGATTAAATATGCGATTGCAAATAATGGTTCTTTTAAGGTGAAGTATATTGTTATATTTGGAATGGAAAATATCAAGTTCAAAATGGTTGTTACCACTGCAAGAATCAAGGCTAAGGGTATGGGTTCGATTTTTTTTAGTTCAAAGAGATTATTTTGCACAGAATTAAATTTAAGCCGTATTCCACCGATTTTTGGCGCTAAAAAATTGTATATTAATGCCATTATAGCGGTGTTGATGAAGGAAGATATGAAAACTATTATGGGGATTCCAATTATCATCATGATTATTCCAATGATTCCTAAGGCACTGAGCCCTCCAAATTCTGGTAACGAGCTTGTGGTACTAATAGCTGCAATGGCAGCGGTTTGCATGCCTAACATCAATATTGGGGCCACTATCAACATTAAAATCAAAACATAAATAGTGTTGAGGGTGGAAACCATCAAAGACAGGGGAATTATTGGGATCTCTTTAATTTCTTCCATTTCATCTAATTTCAACTTTATACCGCCCAATCGTGGCACTAGTAAATTGTAAATTAATGCTTGGAGGAAAGAATGTGCGATATTCACTAAAAACAATCCCGTTGGTAATATGAGGATAATAGCTACAGCTAATGTTAAAAGTAAGCCGATGATTGCACTAACTGTTGATGGTATGAAAAAGGCCACCAATCCCAGAACTATTATTAATATCAATGCATAGATAAGTCCCAGAATTGCGGACAGTGCTGAATTCATCAGAGTGAAGGGCACTATGGTCACAGATTTAATTTCTTTAATTTCTTCCATTTCATTTACCTCCAATAAATGATAAAATTTTAATAGTTTAGGTTATCTTGATTACTCTCTTTGTAATTATTATTCTTATAATAATTTTTCTCTACTTTAGGCTAAATAAATATATTTTTCAGTAGGAAAAATAACCCTGAAAATCATTTTTATGAAAATAAAAGAAAAAAGAGGGGGAAATTTATTTTTCGAGTACTCATTCAAGTTCCAGTTTCACTCCACCGATCTTAGGCTGTAGGAAATTGTAAATTATTGCTGCCAAGACAATGAAGATGAAGGTTATGATGAACGAGGATATGATCTGCCCAATCAGTACTAATAATCCTCCTACAACATTTCCTAACATGCTGTACTGAATCAAATACAATATTCCTTGCAGTAGCCCAAACACAGCTTGTACCACTGCTAATGCCAGAGCGGCTGGAACTGCAGGTATGTTGGTTAGTTCAAATGTGCTTCCTGCTTCAGCAAATATGAGTTTTATTCCACCGACTTTGGGTATTAACACGTTGTAGAATAGGGCGAAAAGTGCCATTCCAATGAAAGAGAATATGAACACCAGTATAGGCATCAGAATGATCCAGAAAACGGCCCAAATACCTCCGAACGTGGCCATGAATGTTCCAGTTGCCTCAGTGACTTCTGGTATAACAACACTCAATAAGGTAAGTACTGGAGTTCCTGCAAGACCAACATACAGCCCGAGTATAAATGTGAGTATTGCACTTATACATGATAGAATCAGGGCATAAGAAACAACTGGAATTGATTTAACTTCTTCTTCTTCCATTCCCAGTTTTATACCGCCCACTTTAGGTGTCAGAACATTGTATAACAATGCATAGACGAACGTGCCAACGATGTTATAGAGGAATGCAGTCAAAGGTATCAAAATAACCAATGCCACTCCTAAAGTTAATAAAACTCCTGAAATGGCACTTAATTCAGGTATGGCTGCTAAAACTCCTAGACTCAGCAGAAGTACTATGGCCACAAGGAAAGCTAAGACAGCGTGTATAGATGATGTCATCAGTGTGAACGGTGCGGTTTTAATATGTTTTATCTCTTTTATGTCTACCATCTTTTTCACCTCCTTTTACAATCAGTGCAATTTTATTTATTCATAATCATATATTAATTTTTCGTTTTAAGCTCGTTAAATCTACTTAAATCTGTAACTGAGCTAAAAAATAGATTAAATATCAAGAAACTATTCAAATATCAGGATTAGAATGAAGAAAAATGAAAAAATTAGAAATTAAGTGACTGTCAGTTTTTTTAGTTGGCTACGAATTTTTTACTATTCTTCATATTGGGATTTTATGAATAAAATAAAGAGAATCCAAGTTTAATTAACAGTTTTATAACATGTTTTGATACTGAATATAACTAAAATAATTTATTAGAATGGAATTAACAGCTCTTCACTCCCTAGTGAATTAAAGATTGGCTCATAATAATTATATGTTTAAAAAGAAATTAAAGCTAAAATACGTATATTAGTAGTAACCGGAGATTTTTAACTATAATTACTGGATATTAATAATGGATAAATTAGATATATATAATTTCATAATTATGCATATTTTAACGTTTTTTTTGTATAATATTTTAAACTCCACTAAAATAATACTGCTTAAAAAAATGGATAATCCTATTTTTTTGCATTGTTAATGGTTAATTGGTTTCTATTGATTGTATTCTTTTTATATAATTTAAATGAGATTGGGGGGAGGTGGGTGTGGTGTTGTTTTATCTTGTAATTTTTAATTTGATTGAACATTGTTTAGTTAATGTCCATTTTTTTATTTTTTTTTGCTTATATTAATGGGGTGGAAGCTAAATTTACATGGTGTGTTTCTGGGTAAAACTTATATGTTTTCATTAACACAATATTCTAATGTAAAAGAAATATTCCCCCACCTGTGGAATGTATGTAACATTTTTCCACTTCACATAATAAAAATCTGGAAATAATTTATCTTATTTACTGTTATTAGGCATGAAGGAGGTGAAAAAGAACGTGACTAAACAATTGAAATTGTTGATTGTTGCTCTATTATTGGCATTAGTTTCTTGTGGTGCGGTATCTGCAGTAGATTCATCTGATGTGGATGCGCAAATTATGGACGTTGGTGTTCCTTTTGTGGAAAATCAGGGTCAAAAAGACTCAGAAGTATCCTATTACGCCAACACTTTCTACGGAACCAGTTACATCACCCATGATGGGATTACTCACCAAATAATTGGTGAAGACAATAAAACTTTGGTAGTTAAAGAGCAGTTTCTGGACAGTCAGGGTAATCCGATCATCTTCCAAGCAAAGGGAGAGGAACCCTCAAATACTGTTGTATCCTATTTCAAGGGTAACAATCCAGATAACTGGCAAACTAACTTACCCACTTATAATTTCGTTAATTTAGGTGAGCTTTACCCGGGTATCACTGTGAAACTTCGGGCCACTGGCAGTAACATTGAAAAACTCTTCTTTGTCAACCCTGGAGCCCATCCAGATGATATTCAAATCCAAATGCTTGGTATTGACTGTTTAGCAATTGATGAGGATGGCAACCTCGTGATAAAGTCAGATGGTTTTCCTGAAGTGTCCATGTCAAAACCTATAGCCTTCCAAGCAAACAATAATAACATAGAAGCAAATTACCAGGTAAAAGACAATGTTTATGGTTTTGCTATAGGCGATTACGACCATAACCAACAACTAATCATCGACCCAACACTAGAATACAGCACCTACCTCGGAGGAACCGACGATGAGTATGGTTGTGGTGTTGCTGTGGATGGTGATGGTAATGCTTACATCACCGGATCCACCTATTCCACGGATTTCCCTACAACACCCGGAGCATACCAAAACACCAATAAAGGAGGTAGTGAGGTTTTTGTGTCTAAGTTGGATCCTACTGGTGCACTGGTTTATTCTACCTATCTCGGAGGAACCAACTATGAGTATGGTTATGGTGTTGCTGTGGATGGGGATGGAAATGCTTACATCACCGGAGAAACATCTTCAACGGATTTCCCTACAACGTCTGATGCATACCAAACCAGCTATGCAGGTTTCGGAGATGCTTTTGTGTCTAAGTTGAATCCTAGTGGAACTGGACTGGTTTATTCTACCTATCTCGGAGGAAACAATTATG
>DUPR01000014.1 GCA_012838205.1 Methanobacterium sp. | reverse complement strand
TCCAAAGGAAGAAATTTGTATACCAAGTAACTTCAAATGGAGATGATATCCGTTGGGACTACAAAACAAACCCTATAAGATTTTCACAAGAAGGAGAAGCACGTTTGTTAATTGTTACATGTTATCCTCCTGGTAGAAAGCAAGCTGCTTGGATAACTCACTTTAAACTTGTGTCAAGTAGTGATTTTTAACTTAAAAGTGATTTTTCTATCTTCAAATGCAATTAAAAAATTAATGATTCAAATTATTAATTTATAAAACTATTTAAAAGAACCATTATGCCTATAAAAGTTATAATCCACCTAACACATCTAAAAAAAAAAGTCAATTTATAATATGGTTTTTAGTATCATTCTGTATTTTAATTAACTCAAACTGTTCGAGTTACACAATACTTATTAGTGATAAATATTTATAGTAATAACGAATATTTATCACCCATTCGATGTGTAGTTATAACACTTATTAATGAGAAGTTCCCAATAGATACATAATGATATTAATTTTAAAAAAAACCGAATCTTAGAAAACCAAAGGAGAAATAAATTAACTATCCAAAAACCAAAAAAGAGGCGTTAAAATGGTTGAAATCATAATAGATGAAGATGCATGCGTGGGATGTGCGTCCTGTGTGGAAGATTGTCCCAACGATGTGTATGAAATGGATGAAGCAAAAAATAAAACCAAAGTGGTAAATGAAGTAGACTGCATGGCTTGTCTTTCCTGTCACGAGATATGCCCTGCCCAAGCCATGGAACACCGCGATATTCACGTGGCCAAAAGGCTCTATATAGACCGTAAAGTAAATTATGCACTTAAAAGAATTATCTGAGGGATAAAAAATGGATATGAGGGAGATAACAGACACTGTAGGCACATTCAAACCAGAATTAATTCCCAAAGAAACTGGTGGAAACCTGGATGACTATGAAGATGCACTACATGTACTGATGAAATTCATGGGATCCATGTCCAGTGCACTGGAACAAGTTTCAGGAAGAGGTGCCAACGCAATTGTATACCAAGCCGGTAAGAGGATGGGACACGAATCTGCGAAAATGATGGACAAAACCGAAGATCTAGAAAAAGCCCTTTACGAACTTAGTGAAGTTCTGGGAGAGGAATTTTACTTTATAAAATGGAAACCAGACGCTCAAGACAGTTATGTTGTCCAAAAAGATAATCAGGTAACAGTGAAACTTCTTTTCATGGACTGTGTTGTAAGACAAACACTCCGAAGAACAGGTTTACCACAAAAAGGACCATTATGTTACCTATTATATGGTTACATGGTTGGAGCAGTAGAAGAAGTGATGGACCTGAAAGCGAAAGTCGACATTGACCATGTTGGACCTAACGCGTGTCTTAAAACCTTAACAATCAAATGGAGTGCGAAATAATGGTAAACATAGCAATAGAAACACTGGCTAGTTGTTCAGGCTGTGAAATATCTATACTCGACTTGCACGAAGATATTATCAAACTTCTAGATCAAGCTGACTTAGTATCAGCCCCAATACTCATGGATATCAAAGAAATACCAGACAACATTGATATTGCCATTGTAACTGGATCTGTTCGAAACGAAGAAAATAAAGAACGTTTAGAAGAATTAAGGGAAAAATCAAAAATATTGATAGCATATGGTACTTGTGCCTGTTACGGAGGCATAACTGGAATGGCTGATTTATACACACCGGAAGAAGTTAACTCCCGAAGTTTTACTGACAACCCAAGTACCGAACCTGCTGAGCTGCCAACCGAAGTAGTTCCTAAACTTTTAAGCATTGTACACCCTGCAGCCGATTTTATCAAAATCGACGGATTCATACCCGGATGCCCACCCAAAGAACAATTAACACATGATATATTAATCCCATTAATCAACAACGAAGCTCCTGATGTTCCTAAAAAAAGTGTATGTGCAGACTGCACAAATGTAATGGAACACGTGGAATTCGATGAAATTAAACGCAGAATTGAAGGTGAACCAGAACCAGGAAAATGTTTCTTAAGCCAAGGATACGTTTGTCTAGGTTCAGTAACTTTAGGACGTTGCGGTGGTCTTTGCACATCTGCGGGAGTGCCTTGCCACGGATGTGGAGGTCCATCCTTAGATGTTTTGAGGGAACCAAGCCATGACATCTACAATGGAGTTATTAAGAGAATAGCACACCTTTCTAAAATGCCAGAAGAAGAAGTTGAAAAACAACTATATGATATTGGGCACATTATTTACGGATTTGTTATTGGAAGCACCATAATGGAAGAGAAACAGGTTTCCCTGATTCCCCAATTGGTGAAAAAATAGGTGATAACATGAAAAATATTGAAATAGCCCCGGTTTCAAGAATTGAAGGCCACGCAAAGATAACTGTACAAGTGGACGATTCTGGAAATGTGTCTGACGCACATTTCCACGTAATGGAAATCAGAGGGTTTGAAAAATTCTTGGAAGGTGCTGCTGTAGAAGAAGCACCCAGAATAACACCAAGAATATGTGGTATATGTCAAACTTCTCATCACATAACAGCCGCTAAGGCAACAGACCAAGTGTTTGGATTAGAACCACCGGAAACAGCCAAAAAGTTAAGGGAATTATTGCTTCTGGGACAGTTCATAATGTCACATTCCCTGCACTTTTACTTCCTTGCCGCACCAGATTTGGTTTTGGGACCGGAATCAGACCCAGCTTTAAGAAACGTTGTAGGAATTCTGAAAAAAAATCCTGACTTGGCTATGATGGCCATCAAAACCAGGAAAATAGGGCAAGAAATCACTGCCATTGTGGGTGGTAAACCCATCAGCCCAGTAACCGCAGTTCCAGGAGGACAATCTCGAGGAATAACAACAGATCAACAAGCAGAATTATTATCCAAAGCTAAAGAAGCAACAGAACTAATTGAAAAAGGAATTGAATCAACTGTACCACTTTTCACCCAATATAGTGATGCAATTGAACTTTTAGGTCCTGTTGAAAGTCATTTTGCTGCTTTAACTAATAATGGAGATCTAAGTTACTATGAAGGAAATGTGAAGGTTATTGATTCTGAAGGAAACCCTGTAACTGAATTCTCACCAGTTGACTACTTAGACTACATTGAAGAAAAAGTCCAACCATGGTCCTATATGAAATTCCCGTACCTGAAACAAGTTGGATTCCCAGAAGGAAACTATCGTGTTGGACCATTAGCCCGGCTCAACGTGGTTGATAATATTCCAACACCTAGGGCAGCAGAACTATTCGCTGAGTTCAGAGAAAACTTTGGAATCGCTCAAAACCCACTGTTATATCATTACGCCCGCCTGATTGAACTGATGTACTCATCTGAAAGAGCAATCGAACTATTGGAAGATAACAGCATAACTGGAACCGATATCAGACAACCACTATCCGAACCATTAATGACAAAAGATGAAGCCAAAGAATCCAGTGAAACCAGAAGGGGAGTGGGAATGATTGAAGCTACTCGTGGAATACTCATACATGACTATGAAACTGATGCCGGTGGATACATTAACCGAGCCAATTTAATAGTTTCAACTAGTCAAAACAACTTATCCATGGACATTGGTGTACGAGAAACTGCTAAAAAGTTGATCCACGGTGAAGAAGTTTCTGAAGGATTGAAAAATCAGCTAGAAATGATTATTCGAGCCTATGACCCTTGTCTATCTTGTGCAACTCACGCCATAGACGGAAGTTCACCACTAGAAGTAGACATCTACGACAGCCAAGGTATACTAATTAAAAAACACCTAATCTGAGGTTTCGAAAAAACCTCATAATTTTTTTTTTGCAAAAATCATTTTATTTATTGAAGAATTATACTTCCAGATCTATACAGTTTGTAACAGTTTTTATATTGTAAAAAAATTATTACTTGTTATTAATTGTATTTCAATAAGCTGATTATTGTACCTCCTTTTTGGGGATGAAATTGTAGATTAATTAATCATATAACCAGTTATCCTCAATCTATAAAAAGCGATAAGCATAATAAATATTAGAGAAAAAAAATGTTTATATTAATAAGAAATTGATTTTATTATAATAGATTTTCATTACTAATATATTACCATAATCAGTGATCAAATGATAGACACCCCTCTGAAGACACAACTGGAAAAGGCCACATTAGACTTAGATAAAACCACCGATGTTGAAGGCATTCTAATTGTGGCTCGCGATGGCCGAATTTTACATCACAACTTAAGAGTAGATGTAGATATTAATCTATTTGGCCCTATGTCCCAAGTGATTTCCAATTCTTCACACCGCCTTTTAAGTTCATCAGGCCAAGGAGAATTAGAAAGAGTGCTGGTTGAGTCTTCAGGAGGAAAAGCACTTTTTTTAGGCTTGAAAAATGCACATTTAATCATCTTGATGTTGGATTCTGCAAATGTGGGCTTGGTTATGGTCAATGCCAAAAGAGCATCCAAACTAATTAATGAAGTAACCCAAGACCTTGAATTAGAAGTTCCGGCAGAAATTCCGGAAAAAGCCCCGGAAAAAATCCCCGAAACCACAACAGAAGAAATACCCACAGAAAAAATCCCCGAAACCACAACAGATGAAGTACCCCTAGAAGAAGTTGCTGAAATATCTGAAACTGAGACAGTGGTCGAAGAAGTTCCAGAAGAAAAGGCACTTGTTGAAGGAATAAAAGCTGAAGATGAAGCTGTTAAGATTCCAGAAGAGATAGTTTTAGAATCTGAAAAACATGTTGTAGAAGAAGTTACAGCAACAAAAGACACTGCAACTAAACTTGAAGCTCAAGAATTAGAAAAACCGGCAGTGGATGAAACAATTATTGAAGACGCAAAACCAAAAGCCATAAAAACAGAACCCCAAGAATTAAAACCACCCATACCCTCAGTTAAACCACCAATATCATTTCCATCACTGCCTAAGGATGTTCAAGTTTCTGATGAGCCTGAAAAACGTTCGGAGCTCATATTGGACATTTACGAGGCTATTTTCTTGGCAATGGCCTTAGGTGCAGCCAAAATAATGGGAGTTGCTCCAGCCAGAGGACTTACCAAACAGTTCCTACCCTTTAAAAAATGTCAGCGGCTGCTTCATAATGTTGAACTGAAAAGCAATGCCACTATTGATTTTGCCCAGATCAAAGAAAACGCTGCAGAAATACCACTCAATGAGAGAGAAAAAGTATTTATTCAGGATTTTAGTAGGATGATTGATGTTATAACTGAAAATTACGGTAGGGTAATGGGTTATGAAGCATTCAGAGGAATGGTACGTACTGAATTCTTGGAAATAAAAAAATCTTATGGTAATGCTATGGATGTGCTAAACATCAAAGAGAAAATACATCCAGAAATTGCTCAATTGTTCAATTAATCAATGAATCCAGCCCAAAAAGGTACATATCTGATTATTTTCTGATTTTTTGAACAAAATTATAATAAATTTATTTTTTTTTAAAATTTCAAACAACTTTAGATTAATTCAAAGCTTATTTAGTTTTTTTTTAAACGATTTAATAAAATTAGGAGATGTTATTTAAAAAAATGTATTAATAAGGAATAATATAAATTTCAAAACTTTTTAAAATAACACTAACATACCAACAACCAAAGAAAAATCTTATAAAAAAATAAAGAAAATGAAAACGGTGAAAACATATGAATAGACCATGGGTGGAGAAATACCGACCTCATACTCTAGATGAGGTTGTGGGTCAAGAACACATTATACAAAGACTCAAACAATACGTAAATGAGGAGAGCATGCCTAATCTAATGTTCACCGGCCCGGCAGGAGTTGGAAAAACTACCACAGCCATTGCCTTGGCCAAGGCCATGTTGGGAGAATACTGGAAACAAAACTTTCTGGAGTTAAACGCATCTGATGCCAGGGGTATCGATACTGTACGTAAAGACATTAAAAACTTCTGCCGTCTGAAAGCAGTTGGAGCACCATTTAGAATCATATTCCTGGATGAAGTGGATAACATGACTAAGGATGCGCAACACGCACTTCGTCGGGAAATGGAAATGTACACTAAAACATCCTCATTTATATTATCTTGTAATTACTCCTCCAAAATCATAGATCCCATCCAATCTAGATGTGCAATATTCAGATTCACACCAATTAAAGGACACCATGTAATTCAGAGACTGGAAAAAATCGCCAAAACAGAAAACATCCAGTACACAGCTGGAGCACTGGAAAGCATAGTCTACTTTGCTGAAGGTGATTTGCGTCGTGCTGTGAACATCCTACAATCCACAGCCTCAATGGGAACAGAAGTAACAGAAGAACATGTTCATGATGTGGTTTCCAAAGCAAAACCAAAAGATGTGCGAAGAATTATTAACATGGCACTTGACGGTGATTTCATGGGTTCGCGTGACCTTTTACGAGAAGTTATGGTAGTCCAGGGAACCAGTGGTGAAGACATGATTACTCAAGTTTATCAGGAAGTGTCTAGAATGGCCATGGACGATCTTATCAGCAGTGAAGAGTACATTTTCCTGGTGGAACACATTGGAGAATACGATTTCCGTATTCGGGAAGGTGCAAATCCCCGAATACAATTAGAATCCCTTTTAACTAAATTTTTACCAAAAGAAAAGGCAGATTAGATGTTGTGGACCGAGAAATACAGTCCCCAGAAGTTGGATGATGTTCTGGGCAATAAAAAGGCCATTGAAGAGATCGAAAGTTGGGTAGAAAGCTGGGAACATGGCGAACCAGAAAAATGTATTTTACTCATAGGTCCTCCAGGCACTGGGAAAACCACCCTGGCCCATTTAATAGCAGTTTTCTTTTCCGACCATATTGAACTGAATGCAAGTGATAAACGATCATTTGACATCATCACAAGCACTATTGGAGAAGCATCAGCCTCCACATCCCTTTTCGGGGAAGGGAAGAAACTTATAATCCTAGATGAAGTAGATGGACTTCACGGTAATGAAGATCGTGGGGGGATCCGTGCTATAAACAATATCATAAAAAAAGGCCATCATCCCATGATTATGATGGCTAACGACCCCTACAGTAAGCGTATTGCCAGTTTGAAATCCAAATGTCGAGTTATAACCCTCCGAAAAGTGCATACGAATTCTATTGTGGCTTTGCTCAAAAGAATTTGTATTAATGAAGGAGTTGAATTCGAGGAACATGTTCTTCGAACCTTGGCCAAAAGGTCTAATGGAGATCTGCGCTCAGCAATTAATGACCTACAAGTAATTGCCCAGGGGAAAAATTCTATTACCTCCAAGGATTTGGAAATCATATCTGAGAAGGATGATGTTAACAACATTTTTGACTCAGTACGTGCTGTTTTGAAAAGCAAAAATCCAAAAAGAATCAAAGATGCCTTACGTTTGGAGTCAGAACCGGGATTTATATTGGAACAAATCACTGAAAACATCCCCCGGGAATACGAAAAGCCAGAAGAAATTGAAAAGGCCTACGATATGGTTGCAAAAGCTGATATGCACTTGGGAAGGGCCTTCCATACCAGGCATTATGGATATTGGAAGTATACCTATGACTTGATGGGTGTGGGAGTGGCATTGGCCAAGAATGAAACCTACAAGAAGTTCAGCCGTTATGCTAGTTCCACATTTTACAGTAAATTATCCCGGAACCGGGCCAAGAGGGACTTAAGAGATAGAGTAGCTACAAAAATGGGGGAAAAAATGCACACTTCCCGGAAAGTGGCCATTGAACAGTTCCCTTACTTTGAGATCATGTTCCAAACCGAAGATTTGGCTCGAGATCTGGCTGATTTCTTCGAACTGGATGATGCTGAAGTAAAACAGTTCAGGAAACGAAAGATAAAAAAGAGGAAGACCAAAAACGTTTCAAAATCCAAAACAAAAGTACATAGAACTAAGTCTACTCGCACTAAGGTTTCTAAGAAGGCCAATTCGTCTTCAAAATCTTCTAAAGCTATTAATAAAGTAGATAAAAATGATTTTCCTGAAAAATCCAAATCCAAAAATGAAAAAAGTAATAAGAAAGATCATAATTCAAAATCATCATCCAAGGATAATGGGGATTCTGGAAAATCTGATGTGAAAGATAATGGTAAACAAGTTTCACTTTTTAGTTTTAAATAATAATTATGGATTTTACATTTTTTTCCTCTATTAAATTTAATTTTTTAATATTATTCTGTTTCACTAATAACAGATAAATATCCCCTCCATCCATAGTGTTTTGATGGATATGACCATGGATTAATACTAACGGGTGCCCTTTGAATCTTATATTCTGGAAATAACTAAAAATATTTAAAATTATGAAAAAAAAGTTTAGAGAGACTAATCTCCAAATAAGTAGTTTTTGGTGACAACTCAATAGTTTTTGTGGGCAGTATGTTGTGATTAAAGAGTTAATCCTAGTGTAAACATTACCATCAGCACTAGGAATGTGTTAGCCACTGGGTCGGTTATGCTGGTGGATAGTGGTATAACAATGTTGTCGGGGTCAAGACCTTTTTTGTAGGAAATAGTATTCAGATAGAATGCAATTAGTAGCATTAAAGGTGTGAGCATTAATCCGGCAGCGGTGCTGATGAAAACCATTTTACTAAGCCCCACTGACTCCACACCAATAGCTAATGATCCGAAGTACGACAAAAATCCGATTAAGGGATATATGATTACAGCCAAAATGACGATTATAACAAAGTTTCTTAATACTTCTCCAGTTGGTCTTAAAGAAGATTCTATGGATCCTATGTGTAATCCTGAAGATAACCGGGCCCCTAAAATACTAACCAAGTCTCCACTCTCACCGGAGAATAATGGCACCAATGCCAAAATACTGGGATTACTTAAAATAGTTGAAAAGCTGCTGTTTAAGATGGTACCCGCAGTAGTTCCAAAAAGTGATGATAGAAACAGTGTAGGAGTACTGTGCATTATAATCTTTTTAAGTTGACTTCCCCTTTTTATTCCATAAATAAAGCCCATTATACCCATTATGAGGAATATTACAAACAATATTGTTTCCACATATCCGTTCCTTACCCATAATAATATTTGCACAGCTAAAAGAATGGATGGAATTGTAAAAAGGTCTCCAGAAGCTGCTATTAATGGTGTTGTTACATTATCTGGATCCCATCCGTTTTCATAACTTTTAATGGATATTAGGAGGGTTGCTGGTAGAAGCACTGCACCTGAAAAAATTCCTCCCAGTACAGAAATTACTGTGAAGTCCATGATACTAATACTTTGAAAACCCAACAGGATACAAAATCCCTTAGCCGTAAATGCAAGGAAAATAGACATTATTACAGTCAAAACCATTGCTGAAATAATATTTTGGTTTAAAACAGGCGATTTTTTTAGTTCAGGAGATAAAATACCTATGTGGAGGTTCGAACCCAATCTAGACCCTAATGCGCCAAATATATTTCCTCTCATCCCAATAGCTCCGGGAATTAAAACTAAAAGCCCGGGAAGCATTTCAAGAGTGTGAGTCATTCCACTTAGCAATATACCTGCTATTAAATCCCCTATAGCACATATAAAAAGAGCTGTGAACGTTTCACCTAACACTCGTGATACTTCTTTAAAAAAGTTCGTAATAGTACCGCTTATGATGAACGGGATCTGGAAAATGTTTAAAGACCTTTTTGAAATTAGGACTGCTAATTTTACCATCCAATTTAGAATGATATGTATTAAATCGCCAATCTTCTTCAACAGTCTCCCAGTCCATTTCACCTAACCACCCGAAAATTACGGTATGGGCTGTTATAATAAACATCCTAATCAATTTATTCGATGAATGATTTAATTATATAGGTTCCTATCTCATGTGCCCATTAAAGTATAGGAATATCTTCTTTAACTCGTTCCATCACTATCATTTCAGTTAAATCTTCAACACCATCAATTGAACGGATTTTTGAATTAATCAGTTGATTTAAGTCGTCAATACTCTTTACCCAAACTTTAATTAGGATGTCATACTCCCCTGATACACTGTATACTTCTGATACTTTTTTAAGCCTTGAAAGTTCCTCTTTAACTAATTCGTGCTTTTCAGATTCAGTCTGGATAATGATAATAGAAGTTATCTCCAGACCAATTTTCTGCCAGTCAGGTATCAAAGTGTAACGTTTTATTATGTTTTTTTCCAATTTTTTTAGCCGGTTGGATATTGTTGCATCAGGAATGTCAATTTCCTTTGACATTTGAGATATTGTGATCCTGGAGTTTTTTATTAAACAACGGAGTATAGCTAGATCTACATCATCCATTTTTTACCCAACACCTTTTCATTAATACAAAAAATAGATATATCCACATATTATATAAAAGTTTGGGAATATTACCAATAATTTTGATAAAAGTTAGTATTTTTCTAAATTTACACTCGGGATTTAGAAATTTCAAAAATATTATCAGTGGACTATTGTCAAAAAATCATCAAAAAAAATAGTAAAAGTAAGGAATTTTAAAAAAAAACACTTCTAATCTTCAGTGAACTCTTCATATTCGAGATCTTCTAGTTTGGTTTCACCATTGGCAAGTTGTAGGAGTAGAGATCCGCCAGTTACGTTTCCTTTAACAATTAGTGAATCATCTGTTGAAAGTATTGTGTTTTTGTCTGGACCATAAATCCAGGACTCA
This sequence comes from Methanobacterium sp., assembly GCA_012838205.1. Classification (NCBI taxonomy): domain Archaea; kingdom Methanobacteriati; phylum Methanobacteriota; class Methanobacteria; order Methanobacteriales; family Methanobacteriaceae; genus Methanobacterium; species Methanobacterium sp. The sequence continues at coordinate 37,276 of DUPR01000014.1, read as the reverse complement.
TTTCTCCTTATTGCAATAACTGTCATCCCAGTCCTAGTAGCAAGTAAAAGTTCACCTAACGATTTATCAGACAATTCAGAACCTTCAAGTATTTTAATTCGAGTTATAACCTCGTCTGATTCTTCCATAACCATTTTAAATACAGGATGAGGCTTTATGCCTTTTAAAACCAAGTCGGCTATATCTTTTGCTGAATCTGCTATGGTTTCTGTAGCTTCCCCCACTTCAAGAAGAGCGGTTAATTTTTCTGCATCCTCAACAGTCCTCGCAGCAAGGAGTGACTCCTTTTTAATTTGATAATTAAGTCTATTAACTTTGTTTTCAAGTTTTATAACTTCTTCTGCAGCATCTTTACTGTTAAAAAGTAGTGCAGAATACGCTAAATCAACCATCAATTCGGACATATTCTTCATTTCAATTAAAATGTCCTTAATATTCTTAGGCACCTTTCATCCTCCAAGTGTTATGATAATGAACTATTTCCAATAAATGTACTTTGCTAATTTCTATCTTTAATTTTTTATGTTTTTTTGGTTTTTTATTTAGGAATCCCCATAAGATAAACAGCCGAACGCATCATTTTCTCCCTTACATCTGGAATAAAACCCTCTAAAAACTCTAACATCTCTCGAGGAAGCTTTTTTTCCTCCTTGAAAACAAATTTCAACCCTTCAATATCAACCCAAGACTCTATCCATGACATTGGAACACTTTTTAATGGATAAATAATTTTAACGCCATCATATAAACTTTGAGAACTTAAAAGCTCTAATTTCTCTCCTTGAATCATGAGGTCCAGAATATTTTCCACCTCCCCATCCATAGTAAGGGGTAAGGCAACTGCATCAATGTTAAATTCTTTTTTGACATCATCACACATTTTTATGTCTTTGAAGTCTAATTCAGGGATAATCATAAACTCCACGCCATACTTACGGCTGTAAGGTTCCAAGACAATTTGCATGGTTTTATTAACACAATTCACCGGGCTAGGAATTAATATTATATCACCAGGAGTCAATGCATATTTTAGCACTCTAGAAGCACGAGTACAAATTCTCTGAAACACCTTAGAACGCCTCACATCATAGTGAGGATAGTTAGCCAGGAATAATTCCTCCTTTTTACGAGAAAATCGGGATAACTTAAGATTATTTACATAAACTTTCTTCCCAAGTATGCTGACAAATCTAGTTTCAACACCATTTTTTTTGAGGAATTTCAAAACATCTTGTTTTTCTGTCATGTTAATGCAACCAAATCCATTAAACTAAAAAATTTTACTACAAGAACCTTTTAAAACCAATTATTATAAATTATTTTATTCTCTAAATAGTTATAATCTCTCCACTATAATAATTATTATTCAAACCAACTAACTTGGAACGTGAAAGATATCAAAAACATGACAAATATTGAATTATTGAAAATCCCAAATATCATTTGTAAAAGTATAACATCGTAGTATCATTTCTCATATCCCCATGCTTGGGCCAGAACATAGCAAAAAAAGATGAGATTCTAAGATGATGGTTAAAAATAAGAATAAATGGTTTTTTTTTGATTAGTGAAAAAGTCAAAATGTGACAACCGATTAATCATGATATAAGAGTATAAGAGGGGGTTAAATATATGTTTAATATCTTTGGCCGTAAATCTGATGATAAAAAAGAGCAAAAATTCTTAGAAATAGATGTAACTGAACCTGTAGATTGTTTGGGTGACTTTACCTTCAACTTCCACTGGCAACATAAGGGAGAAAAGTTAGACCCGTCCTGGAAAATCCCTGGAAACGATTTAACCTTTGGTGAAGTGGTGGAACACCTTAAAAATAAGGGAAATATACGGATTAATGGTGATGCCGGACACCGCCTGGCAAGTAGTATGGGTGTGGACCTACAATACTTTGGAGGAACAGGAAAAGACATTCCGGTTGGGGATATCTATGTTGAAGGAAATGTTGACACTCGTATGGGCATCAGCATTACTAGAGGAAGTATTTATGTCAAAGGAAAAGTGAAAGAACCCATGGGTAACTTGGTGGAAGTTAAATCAGATGTTAAAGGTTACAGACAGTTTAAAAGCATAACTGACATTTTGACCAATGGTTGGCATGGAAACGAGTTGATTGGTTGTCAGTTTACTGGTCACAAAATCATAATCAATGATGGGACGGTGAAAGATACAGTAGGCGCCCGTTTAGATGTTGAAGCAGAAATTGTTAAAAAAGGAGATGTTGACCTATCTACTGGGATACTAATGCGAAAAGGAACAGTCCTCATAAAAGGAAATGCTGGTAAAAATACTGGTGCACTCTTAAATGGCGGCACTGTTATCATTGAGGGGAATACTGATGACTTCACTGCCATTGATATGATTAAAGGAAAAATTATTATAAATGGAAATGCAGGAAAATTTTTAGCGGCAAACAAAAAAAATGGAACTATTTTGGCTAAAAACGGAAGTCCTATACCTCCAACTGAAAAAAAAACTCTTCAAAGTGTAGATCAACAAGTCTTAATAGCTCATGGATTTAATCCACGTGATTTTAAGAAGTATGAATAAAATAGTTTTTTTTGATTTCCAAAAAAAAAGAATTTTCTAAAATAAAAATGGTTAAAGAGGTTTTAAGCCTCCCATTGCAAGTGGTATTTTTCAAACTGTCTTTCCAGGATGACTACCAAAAGAAAACCAAACACTCCGGCTACAATAACTGGTACTATAGAGTCCATGGTTGTAATTATTCTTTCATAAGGCAATCGGAGGGTTCCGATCATTAAACCCACTAAAAACGCCATGGTTATGGATTTGTGGTGTTCTAACAAATAATCCAGTAGACGTGAGAAGGAAAGAATGCCGATCAACGCACCTAAACAAAATGTGATAATTTCGGCAAATTTAAGCTGGTTCAATGCTGCCAACATGTATTCATATTGATTTAAAAGGAGCAATAAAAATGCTCCTGAAATACCTGGAAGGATCATTGCACAAATAGCCACCATCCCTGAAAGGAAAATGATGGGAAGAGTATGATTGGTCTGTATTGGATTTAACCCGACAAAAATTACTGCAAAAACCAACCCGATTACCAGGAAAATAACATTCTTGAAATTGAGTTCATCGACATGTTTGAAAACAAAACCTGCCGATGCCAATATGAGACCGAAGAAGAAAGCAAAGGTGAGTGCAGTGTACTCAGTAAGCATCACTGTCATGACCTTAGACATGGTTAAAACTGCAAGACCAATACCTGCCAGCAGGGGTATGAAAAGGTTAAAATCCCATTTTAGGAGTTCTTCCTTGGATTTTGCAAAATCCCCTTTCAAAGCCGCGACAATGAAATTAGCATTTATTTGACTGATAGCATGGACCAGCCTTTGGTAAATACCAGTGATCAATGCCATAGTGCCCCCTGAAACTCCGGGTATCACGTCAGCTGTTCCCATTAATAATCCACGTAGAAATATTAGAATAGTGTCCCTGTATATCTCAATTTTCCGCATAATGTTAATCTCCTGAAAATATTTAATTTTAAGTTTCTAATAGGCAGATAATCTTGTAGAATATTTAATAAATAACATCTGATATTAGATAATTTGAACTATTTGTTATAAATCAATGATCTAGTTAATTAATTGACTTAATGTTTAAAAAAAAACATTAGGTTATTCATATAATTCATTATTAAATTTTGATTGATCCCCACTATCAAGTTTTTTTAGTAACCGTGAATATATAAGAAAGTTGTAGTTAATGGTTTATTTGCTACTATTTAACGCTATTCATGAAAATATGAAAAAAGTGTATTTAATTTGAGAAAGTTTTTATTCACATTGCGGATCTGGTTTGCTACTGCATTACTTTTTGGTATTTTATATGCCATGATAACATTGATTTGCACATATCTAGGCTTTGGAACCACATTACTATTTGCCATGTTTGCGGTGGTGGTTGTGTTGGTCCAGTACATTGTTGGCCCCATAATTGTAGAGAAATCCATGGGTGTGCGCTATGTTTCACTTCAAGAGGCACCTAATCTCCGCGCCATGGTGGATGAACTAGCCATGAATGCAGGGATTCCCAAACCTAAAGTAGGTATTTCCAAAACTAACATTCCCAATGCCTTTGCATTTGGTAAAACCAAGAAAGATGGGAGGGTATGTGTGACCAGAGGTATCTTGAATATCTTGGAAGAGGAAGAAATTAAAGCTGTTCTGGGACATGAAATCAGCCATATACGACATAACGATATGGCAGTTATGACCCTTACTAGTGTAGTGCCACTGATTTGCTACTGGATTTTCATCAGCACCCCTTTTAGTGGAGATTGTGACCGTGAAGCTGGAATTATAGGTGTTGTTGCATTGATTGGATATCTTCTGGGTCAGTTGCTGGTGTTATTCGTGAGCAGAGTACGAGAATATTGTGCAGATCAGGGTAGTGTGGAGATCGGTTGTAAACCCCATGAACTGGCCAGTGCTCTTTATAAACTGATCTATGGATCTGCAAATATGGATCAAAAACAAGTGAAAGAAGTTGAAGGAGTTAAAACCTTCTTTGTAAATGATATTTCAGACGCATCCAATGAAATCAGTGATTAAAACAAATAGACCGTGATATGGATGGAGTTATAAGTGAAACAGAGCTAGCAGAATTAAAAAACACCAAAACCAGTATTGGGAAAGGCAGTAGAATCACCGAACTAATATCCACCCATCCCAACATGGTTAAAAGGATTAAAAGGCTTCCTGAGTTAAGTGATATCTAAATTATCGCTGGAAAAAGAGTTAAAACTTTTTTTATTTTTTGGTAGAGTTATTTAAATATTATTCTGGTGATAACTTGAATAGTGATGTTGATTATCTAAAAGGGATTTTTTCACAAATAAATTTTTCATAACATATTCTCTTTTTTGTCAACAAACATGGAGGATTAATATTGAGGGAAATTACAAACACTTTTCAGACTGAAGACAAACATTATGCTTCTTTTGCAGATAAAACAAAAATATCAATAGAAAAAGGGAAAGGAGTCTATGTTTACGATGAAGATGGTAAAAAATATTTAGACCTAACAGCAGGGTGGGGGGTGACTAGTATCGGTCATGCCAGTCCTGTAATTACCGAGGCTCTTTGTGATCAAAGTAAAAAAATTATACAAAATCCTAATTCCGGAGCAACATATTCCATTGAACGGTCCAAACTTATATCTCTAATGCAAGAAGTACTTCCTGATAATTTATCCCGTGTATTTTTTGTCAATAGTGGGGCTGAAGCAAATGATGCAGCAATAAAGCTTGCCAGAAAAGTAACTGGAAAATTGAATATCATTTCCATGAATAAAAGTTTCCACGGGCGAACAATTAATACAGTGTCTGCAACCGGCCAAAATAAACACAGAGATAGGTTCAACCCCTTAATCCCCAACCATATATTTGTTCCATATAATGACATCCCTGCAATTGAACGAGTTATTGGAAATGATGTTGCTGGGGTGATTGTTGAACCAATACAAGGTGAAGGTGGTGTTAACATACCTGATCCTGATTATCTTAAAAATTTATCTAACCTATGTGCAGAACATAAGGTTCTTTTGATAGTTGATGAAGTTCAAACGGGATTTTGCAGAACCGGCCCAATGTTCATGTCAAATAATGTTACAATTGACATTTTGACCATGGCCAAAGGTATCGCAGGAGGATTTCCTTTTGCAGGATTCGCTATAACTGAAAAGATTCATGATAAAATTGAAAAAGGAGATCATGGTGGCACCTACTCTGGTAACCCTCTGGGCTGTGCAGTGGCCTATTCAGTTATCAAATATATTTTAGACAATAAAATGTGGGAAAATGTTGAATATGTAGGCAAATATGCGATTACTAAACTAAGGGAATTGAAAAAAGAATATCCTCATATTATTAAAGACGTCAGGGGAAAAGGATTATTAATTGCTGTTGAATTAGCAGATGAAGATATTGCTGCATCCATCAATTCTAAGTGTTTGAATGATGGGCTTCTCTTAAATGTAATACAAGGTAATATCATTAGGATGTTTCCGGCTTTGAATATATCAAAAGAAGAAATGGCTGAAGGATTGAAAATATTCAAAAAAAGTCTTAGGTGATCATGCGAGATAGGGCTCAAAACAATCATTTTGAAAATAAAATTCATCCTAAAAATAAAAAATAATAAGACACAGTTCGTCATCTAATAATTCTTGACCACACCTATTATATTGCTTCTAGGGACCCATGTGTTTAGAGGTGTCTTTTGGATGGTGACAATCTTTTTCATTCCATTTTCATAGCTTACGTGGTTTTGTATAATTTCCACTTTCTTATTGTCACTTTCTAGATAAACTTGGTCACCATTTATTTTTCCGACACGTTTTACAATTAGTTTATAATCAGGGTGATGGGCAACAACTATGTCTCCCACCTCGAAATCATCAGTTTTCAATACTACAATTCTTTGACCATCCTTTAAAGTAGGAACCATGGATGTTCCCTTTACTGTGGCTGGCATTGGTAGTTGATCCTCACCAAATTGGGATGAAATCTTAACCTCAACTGTGTAATTATACTTTTTGGCAATGTTTTGCATGTTGGTCTTGACGGAATCTACATTACTATCTGGATCCTCCACATCAGCCCAAGCTTTGATATTCATCTCTTCAATCATGGTTTTAGGTACATCGAACCATGAAGTAGAATAAACCAACGTATCTGTACCATTAGTTTTCACTATGATTCCAATGTTATGCTGATTAGCTATTAAGTAGCTGGTAGTCCCGATTAATGCAGTTAAGACAAGTAAACTTATTATTAATCCTGTTTTCAATCTCATTAATCTCTCTCCACAATTAACTTGTCAATGATTTGTTTAGTATCTGCTATGCTTAATTGTCCAGGAGCTGATCCTCCATTTAAAGAAGCGTATGTGATAGGTGATCCAAAAAGTGATGCCAACACCCGAGTGTATCTCCCCATTTCACCCATGGCAATTCCAATGGTGTTATCTGATTGGTTAACTACTTGCAGCACATTGAGCGTGTCTTGCATATTGTTGGGGGTAACCGCAAATTTAGCTATGTTACCAAGTTTTTTTTCTTCATTGACGATTTGTAGAAGTTCATGAATCGGCGGAGTCTTTTGGAAGTCGTGGAATGATATTATTGCAGATTTAGATGCATTAATAACTTTTAACTTGTATTTAGCATCAGTATGAAGTTCTATATCAATAAAATCCACATAGTCAGCTGTTTCAAGGAGAATATCCGTTCTTTCTACTTCAGATCCTCTGAAATAACCGCCTTCCTCTCTGGTTCTATTGGTGGCAATTAATGGAAAGTTAATTTCCTCCAACAGATGAATCACCTTTTGAGGATCTGGATCCAATAGGAAATCAATTCGTAGCTCTAATAAATCTGCCCCCAATTTAATAGCCTCATTAGCTATTCTTAAAACATTTTGACGGTCTTTTTGAAGTATTGGAACACAAATTAGTGGTTTAGAAGTCATGACAAGCACATCTTTACGTTCTAAATCAAACCTTTAACTATTTCGGTTTATAGATATAGACGATTATTGGGTAGAATAATTCTTGAACATTCTCAGATTTTATGATTGTATTTCTATAATAAATATTTGATAATTTATGTTTTTAACCTTTGTTTAACATCAGATTCATAATTTGTTTTTTTAGTTAACAAGAATTTGATAAAAAGAAGACAGATAAAAATCTATAAGAACAAGTATTCACCATATCATTGCTTGCTATTATTTAATTTATGGAATTACATCTGGGCAGTAACCATAATCATAGATCCTAATTCAGGTGATTAATTGAAAATTACATCTATAGGTGCAGATATCTCAGGGAACGATGTGTCGTGTAGTAAAACTCTGATTGAAAATATCAAAAATGATATTCCGAATTTACTCAAAATAGGTGCCTATAAAGCAGATCTTACCAATATTACCGGTGATGATATGGTAATCAGTGCCTTTGTTCCTGATGAAAAACTAGCAACAGTTAATAAGGGTATTGTGGACATTTTAAGAAAAAATGCCGAAGATTTAGGAGATATTAATGGAATTTCATCTACCCCGGAAGGAGCCAGTGAAGGAGTTTCCTATGCAGAGGCTAAGATCAGGCAAGATAGATACCCTGATGCTATTATCATGGCTTTTGACACCTATGGTGGTGAATCATTTGTCCATGAAGTTGCTGATTCTGTTATGAAAGCTGCTAGAGGTATGGATCAAGTTACAGATATAGGAAGTAGCAGTTTTAACCATGGCCAGAAAATACCAGGAGTGGGATATGTTTCGGATGAAACTGATGATCCAGTGGTGGTAGTGACTGTGGAGGATATTGAAAGCATTGGTGTGATAGCTGGTGCCATGATGGGAGCTGCACTTGGAAATAAAAATGTTTATCTAGTGCGAAGAGGATCACCATCCTATGTTATTCCTGGAAGCGTGATTATGTCCATAACTGCCTATATGAATGGTAATGTAATGGATATGGCTGTGCCTCTCTCTGATAAGATGAAAATTTTGAGGGTTTAAAATTTTAAAATCAATAATAAGGTTATTAATAATTTAAATCATAATACAGTCAAAACCATAATTTGATAGGAAGTGGTATAGTGATTTTTCTTGATAAGGATACTAAATGCGTTGTTCAGGGAATTACAGGCAAACAGGGTTCTTTTCACACAAAAAGTATGCTGGAATATAATACTAATATTGTGGCAGGCACATCTCCAGGTAAAGGAGGTCAAGAGTTTGAAGGAGTTCCTGTTTATAATTCCATAGAAGAAATAAAAGAAGAAATGGATGTTAACGCATCAATTATATTCATTCCAGCCCCATTTGCTAAAGATGCTGCTTTTGAAGCCATATCACAGCTAGATCTGGTGGTTATCATCACTGAACACATACCTGTACATGATTCTATGGAAATAGCCCAGTATGCCAAACAAATGGATTGTAAAGTAATAGGCCCAAACACTCCAGGTATAATAACTCCCGGAGTTGGTAAACTTGGAATCATGCCAGTTCATATTTTTAATCCAGGCGATATCGGGATAGTATCACGTAGTGGAACTCTAACTTACGAAGTGGCAAGTCAAGTTACTAAGGCAGGTTTAGGGCAGAGTACTTGTCTTGGAATTGGAGGTGACCCTGTGGTGGGTATGGATTTTGCAGAAGTTCTGCAAAAATTCGAAAACGACAAATATACCAAGGCAATGGTTATGATTGGGGAGATTGGAGGTAATGCCGAGGAACAAGCTGCAGAATACATTGCCGAGAACATCACCAAACCAGTTGTAGCCTACATTGCTGGTAGAACAGCACCGCCAGGGAAAAAAATGGGACATGCTGGAGCTATAATTGAAGGTAATGCCGGAACAGCTGAAAGCAAAATGAAAACACTTAAAGCATCAGGAGTGGAAGTTGCAAAACAACCTTCACAGATTGCTTCCATTATGAAAGAAATACTTTAACTTGAATTATTATTTAGGATTAACCAAAGTAGACTCAGACAAATTAAAATCGATCATTTCAAAAAAATGGCTTTAATAAATAAATAAAGATGATTTTATGGCGGGAAACGAAGAAATTATAAAAAAACTAGTCAAAGGAGAATTGAAACTCCATCAAATCGACAATTACACTGAAAATACTCAAGAAGCAGTGGAAGTTAGGAGAAAATTTGCTGAAGAAATTTCAGGAGCCAATTTAAAGCATCTTTCCCAACACTCAATGGATCTGGAGAAGGCCATGAAAAGGAATATTGAAAACCCCATTGGAACTGTGCAGATCCCAGTGGGACTGGCCGGACCACTCCATATCAATGGAGAACATGCTCAAGGAGATTTTTATGTTCCCTTAGCCACTTCAGAAGGGGCATTAGTTGCTTCAGTCAACAGAGGATGCACAGTAACCAAAGCAGTTGGCGGAACCACGGTGCGCATAATTGATGACAAGATGACACGCGCCCCAGTGATAAGAGCAAATTCAGTTACTGAAGCCCTTAAAATAAAAGAATGGATTGAAAGACATTTTATTGAACTCAAAGAGGCATCGGAGAGTACAACACGTCACGGGAAATTGTTAAAAGTCGATCCAGTGGTTGTGGTAGGTCGTTACCTTTATCCTCGTTTCACCTTCACCACCGGCGACAGCATGGGTATGAATATGGTCACCATCGCCACAGAAAAAGCTTTGGAAATTTTAACCCGGGAAACAGGAGCCCATGTAATTGCCCTCAGCAGCAACCTCTGTGTTGATAAAAAACCATCTGCATTAAACTTGATTGAAGGCCGTGGCAAGACAGTTGTTGCTGAAATCATAATCCCCCCAGAAATTGTTGAAAAAAAACTTAAAACCACAGTTAAAGCTATCACCGAAGTTAATCTCGCTAAGAACATGATTGGTTCTGCTATATCTGGAAGTATGGGGTTCAACGCCCATTATGCCAACATGATCGGTGCCCTATTCCTGGCCACAGGACAGGACGAAGCCCATATTGTAGAGGGCAGTCTGGGTATAACCACTGCTGAGGAACAGAATGGAGATCTTTACTTCTCTGTAACCCTCCCTGACCTTCCCCTAGCAACTGTGGGTGGAGGAACCAGTTTAGAAACAGCCCGTGAATGTCTGGAAATTATGGGAGTATATGGGGGAGGGAACGTGAAAAAATTTGCTGAGATCGTTGGAGGAACAGTATTAGCAGGCGAACTTTCACTCATGGGTGCACTAGCCGCCGGACACCTTGCAAGGGCACATAAAGATCTGGGAAGAGGATAAAAACTGTTATTTTATGAGATCATTATTAACTTGTTTTATATGGAGATAACAGCTAATGAATATTCGTGAATTTATTGAAGAATATTTTAAAATGAGCCGTTACGTTGCTCTGGGAACTATGGATGGGATACTGGCAGTTATGGGAGTAACTCTAACTGCAAGCGGTGTGGCTGGTGCGGCTGGAATAGAAATTAGCAATTTCGCTGTGGGTTTAACTGGTCTTGCTGGAGGCATAGCCTTGGCATTGTCTAATGCATTCGGATCTTTTATTGGTGAACGGGCTGAAGAAGTGCGGACCATCCGGGAATTGGAACAGAAAATGATGTTGGATGAGGGTAAACTGGATGACACCCATATTCATCAACAAGCCAAGAAACGTATATACATGAGCATGTTCACCCATGGATTCAGCAGCTTCGCAGGTTCATTCGTGCCAGTGGTACCTTTCCTCTTAATTTCTGGTAGGGTGACTGCTATTTTATGCACCCTCATGCTCTGTTTCAGTGCTTTGATCATGCTTGGTGTATATTTAGGTCGTGTGTCCCGTGAAAGTATTATTAAAACAAGCCTTGAAATTGTGATCATCGGGATATTAATTGGTGTGGTCAGCTTCTTAATTGGTGGAGGTCATGGTTAAAATCAAATTTTTACCAATTCTTAGGGAATTAAAAAAAATTCTCGAGTTTTTTCTTCAATTTGCTTAAACTCCCCCATAATTTTTGAAATAATTCATTAACTCCAGGAAACATTTTCGGCTGATTCTACCCATGATGTCCCCTACACTAACAGTTATGTTTTTTAGGTGCGATGCATGAAATTTACACTGCCCCTTATTCTTTGATCATTTAATTTACGCACAGTCTCCAGTCTTCTTAAAGAAGAGGGTGCTAAGGGCTCAATGGTATGATAATGAGTTTGATATATTCTTAAAAAATAATGGTCATGTTAGTTACTACCCAACTAATTTCTTTGTCACGATACGATTCATCACTATTTAGGTTCAAAGGCCTTTGCTGGACAATCATCAGCGTTCATATCTGCTTTTACTTCAACACCAAAACAATTACCTGTTTTTTCATCAACTGGGTTGTAATGTTTACAATCTTCACATGTTGGCATATTGTCACCTCCAGAAACCTTTTTGAAGATTTTTTCATCTTGCTGGATTTCAAACATTAATTCATCCATTTTATCTATCTTCAAAAGGGTTAATCCTGCATTATCTCCCCTTTTTAAAACCATGAATCTGTCTCCAGCAGATATATCCAAGTTTTTCCGTATATTAGCTGGAATTACTGCTTGTCCACGTTCACTGACTGTCGTCATGCCATAGACAACTTGGTTGTAATTACAGAAACCTTTCTTTTCTTTCTTTTTGACCATACCACTTCAAAAAGTAAGATATATCTTACTTATTTTATATTTCATACTATACCATTAAATAATTCTCTGTAATTTTCATATAACTCATAGATATCTCAGGGCAATATCAAAATTAAAAATAGAAAAAAACCAAAGATATTAAATGAATAATAAGTTGTCAAATCTAATTTTAAAAAAGAAATGATCTTAATTTAAAAATCCAATTCAACATTGTAAAGCTTTGCTGGCCTTTCCACATGGATCTGGTAGGCATCTTCTTCAGTGATCAACCCGGAATTCAGCAGTTTTCGAGTTCTTCTAGGAACTGTTTTAGGACCTAAAACTGCCCCTGGCCTTGTAAGATCATCAAGGTAATCAGTTTCCATCATGAAATTCTTACCCTTCCTCAAAGCTTGTCGCATAACATCTCCACTAGCAATAAGTGAAGGTGTCAACCCATAATTTTCTTCAGGAAGGACAAGTGGTCCTGAAAAATGTTTAATAACCTTCTCTTTCTTCAAACCAGCTTTAACAGCCATTTGGGCAAATTCTTTGAACTGTTCTTCCCCAGCACTCTCAGTGTGCAACTGTACAGGGCAGTCCGCCTCACGAGCCAGTTCCATGGCAAAGATCATTAGTCGGTTGTGGGCTTCCATCTCTTCTTCCGATACTGGATAATGTGGTCGGCCTATTTCACCTATCCCCACTGCTCGACCCTCCAAAACCATGTTCTGAGCAGTTTCCAGAGCACTTCTCATTAACTCTTCCGCTTGATTTAGTTCCATTCCGGCCTCAACACGGCGGCTAAGTTCTGCTGGATGAGCCCCCACCACTGCAAAGGCTTTGACATCAGTTTCACTATTTATTTTGTCCACATACCCTATTACAAGTTCCATAGCTTCATTAAAATCACATTGCGAACTTACAGTCCAAGTGGGCTTGTTGGGAATGATCATGGCAGTTCCACCTGACCTTCCAAACTTAAGGGCAACTTCTAATGGCCCTTCACCGTTTATGGGATCTACATGGATGTGATTATCTGTGGATGGTATGTTATCCATTAAAATAACCTCTAATTTTTTAATGTCTGATCTTATGACTTACTATCTATATCCCAATCCAGTCATTAATGCCTTTTCAAATATTTCAACAGATGGAGAGATTCCAGTCCATATTTGGAATGACTCCATTCCTTGATAAATTAGCATTTTTGTACCAGTGATGGTTTTTGCACCTGCTTTTTCAGCTTCCCGCAATAAACCAGTTTTAAGTGGGTTGTAAACGATATCATTCACTATTAAATCACAGTGCATCATATCCCTAGTTAGGATGGGTTTTTGATCCTCGTTAGGATACATGCCTACTGGAGTGGTGTTAATTAATACATCAGCATCTTTTAACTCTTCATTAAGTTTATCATTTAACCCTAAACAACCAATTGAACCACTGAAATTTTTTTGAAGGTCTTCAGTTAGTTTACATGCGTTTTTCATGGTTCTGTTGGCAATTAAAACCTCACCTGCACCATTATAAAGAAGTTGGAATGATATTGCCCTTGCTGCACCCCCAGCACCCATTATAATTATTTTTTTCCCATGAATCGATGTTTTTTCTTCAATAGCTTTCACAGCACCTATACCATCGGTATTATAACCACTTATCACGGTTTGATCAAATTTTATGGTGTTAACCGCCCCTATTAGTTGTGCTGTCTGTGTAATTTCATTTAGGTAATTGATTACTTCTGTTTTATGGGGGATTGTTATGTTAAGTCCCTTGATGCCCATGGAACGGGCCCCATCAATAGCACTCTCTAGATCACCTCGTTTAACATGGAACGGAACGTATGCATAATCCATTTTAAGGTGTTTGAATGCAGCATTGTGCATGAGCGGGGATAAACTGTGTTCTACTGGATCTCCTATAATACCAACCACTGCAGTTTTACCAGTTATCAATTTCTTCACCAATACATAATTAATACATAATTATTAGGGAACATTTTATATTAATGATTTTAGAAATTTAATTATGTTAAGAGTTATCTTAGTTAAAGTAAAGATGTTAATTTAAGAGTTATCTTAAATTAAAGATAATTTGTTCCAAGTTGAAGGATTAGGGTATTATATTTTACTCCCTATCTCTAGACACGGAAAACGAGTAGTATACAATTAAATGTTTTAAATGTTTTATGGGGGTTTAATTGTGATCGCCAAACAGAGGTTCGTTTTGGATACAACTGCCTTTACTGATAATAAGTTAAGGGATGATTATGGAGACGGAGAATTACATAAAACTGTTGATGTCCTTTTGGACTTGATAGCCCGTTCCAGGATCAAACTCAACATGAGTTGCCATATGCCCCCCATCACTTACAAAGAGTTTTCAGACTACATAACTCGCTATGAATGCCCTCAGGAAACAATGATTAAAGCAGAAACTTGGATTGTTAAAAAATCTCCTAACCGTTATGACACTAAAATTCCTTCAGAGATTTTCTACGAATATGTGCAGGACATGAGGGAAAGGATGAATAAGGGTATGCGCATCTCGGAAAGTGCTGTTTGGGAGGCAGCAGTGGAATCCATGGTCATGATGTCCCGTGGGGAGAAAAAAACCCAGATAGAAATGGAAGTTATTGGAAAAGCCATTAAAGATTTCAGGAAACGTTACCGGGCAGCACTTCGTAAAGGAACCTTGGACAGTGCCCCTGATCTTGATGTGCTCCTTTTGGCCAAGGAATTGGGAGCAGGAGTTGTGGCAGCCGATGAGGGCATTAAAGTCTGGGCAGAAAGGTTGGGACTGAGATTCTTAAGTGCCAAATCATTCCCTAAAATGTTAAAAGAGTATTTGAAGTACTATGAATAATATATAACTCGTTTATACTGTTGAAAAGAAAAAAAACGGTTGTAAAATATTTTTTTCCTATGTTTGACTCTAAATCTAAGTTGTACTTATTCATGACAAAAATGAAGAATAAATTTTTAATAATACGTTTTTAAAAATAAACATTCGTGTTTAAAATCAAGGAGAATTATAATGGAACTACAAAAACCAAGAGGAACTCGTGATTTCCTCTTTGAGGAGATGAAAGAGCGAAAATTCGTTGAAAAAACAATGAAGAAGGTGTTTGAAACCTATGGTTATCAGGAGATTAAAACTCCCATATTTGAAGACCTATCCCTTTTCACTCTGAAATCAGGTGAAGGAATAATAGAAGAAATATACCACTTTCAAGATAAAGGCGGGAGAGATTTAGCTCTTAGACCAGAATTAACAGCCCCTGTAGCTAGGATATATTTAAACCAATTACAAAAATCACCAAAACCCATTAAAATGTATTATTTTGGCAGTTGTTTCCGTTACGAGCGGCCTCAAGCTGGTCGTTTCCGCCAGTTCTGGCAGTTGGGATGTGAACTTATTGGGGGCAAATCTCCAGATTGTGAGGCAGAGATCATTGCCCTGGCAAGTCACTGCTTGGAAGAACTGAAACTGGAAGATTACCAGATACACTTAGGTAACTTAGGAATTCTCAGGGGAATACTAAACCAAGAAGGTGTTTCAAACCATCAACAAGACCAAATAATGGCAATTGTAGACAAGGGCGATGTTTTAGAACTCAAAAAATTATTAAAAGAGTTTAAAATAGATGAAAAGTCAGGGAATATCCTTTTAGAATTAATTGGCATGCATGGACATCGTGAAATAATTGATGATGTGAAAAAAATAATAGCAGATTATCCTAGTGCCTTAGAATCCTTGGAAGAATTGGAAAAACTTCTCACAATGCTGGAATCCTTTGGTTTTAGAGATTACCTCGTAAATCTGGGAATTGCACGCGGACTTGATTATTATACGGGATGTGTTTTTGAGATCTACGTTGAAGGTTTGGGAGCTCAGAAACAAATAAGTGGTGGGGGCACCTATAATTTAATAGAAGTTTTCGGTGGAGAGAAAGTAGAATCCACAGGATTTGCCTTTGGTTTTGACCGGGTGATGGAAGTCTTGAAAATACAGAAAACAAAACCTCCTATAAAAAGTAGGTTGGAGGTTTTTGTCGCTCCTATATCTCCAGAAACAAAATTAAATGCCTTCGAAATTGCTCAACAAATAAGGAAAAAAGGAATTCGTACCGATGTGGAATTGGTTGGTCGGAAGCTTAAAAAGATTCTTTCCTTTGCAGATAACTCTGGGGCGCGATTTGTGGTTCTGGTGGGTGCTCGAGATCTGAAAAATGGCGAAATAACTCTTAAAGATATGAGGTCCGGAAATCAGGAACAAATACCAATTGAAACTATTGCTGATGTTCTAATCCAACGAATTAACAGTTTAAAATGATTTAATAGGATTACTCTAATTGATCAAATCTTGGATGAATCAAGTTATAATTAAGGATTGATAAAATGGATTTACCTCAACTAAACTACCGCCATGTAGTTAATGGAGAAAAATTGGTTATTGCCATAGCACAGGACCAGGAAACTGGAGAAGTACTAATGGTTGCCTATATGAATCATGAAGCTTTTATGAAGACTGTTGAAACTGGTAAGGCTCATTACTGGAGCACCAGTCGCAATCAACTCTGGTTGAAAGGGGAAAGCTCAGGACACGTCCAAGAGGTTAGTGAGATTTTTACTGACTGCGACCAGGATTCAGTGCTCCTTAAAGTAAAACAGATAGGGGCGGCATGCCATGAAGGATATTACTCTTGTTTTTTCAGGAAAATATCTGATAAGGATGGATTTAAACTTGAAATAGTTAAGAAAAAAGTTTTTACTCCTGAAAAAGTTTATGGAGATAAATAAGATGAGAATTGTTCCAGATACAAGTGTTATAGTGGATGGTAGGATCACCCGCATAGTGCAAGAAGAAGATTACAAAGGATGCGAAGTTATAATTCCAGAAGCAGTTGTATCTGAATTAGAAAATCAAGCAAATAAAGGAAGAGACAGTGGATACAACGGCTTAGAAGAACTTAAAAATTTGCAAAAACTGCATGGTCAGGGTAAAATACATTTGAGCTATGTGGGACGTAGACCAACCCTTGAAGAGATATCACTTGCCAGGGGAGGGGAAATTGATGCCATGATCCGAGATACTGCTGGAAAAAATAAAGCAACTCTCATAACCAGTGACCGAGTTCAAAGAGAAGTTGCAGAAGCCCAAGGCCTTAATGCAGTTTATCTCAAACCAGAAATGTTAGAGTACGGTGATATTGAAATAACCAAATATTTTGATAAAAACACCATGTCTGTTCACCTTAAGGAGAACGTAGTTCCTCTGGCTAAAAAAGGAAAACCTGGTAAGATAAAACTTGTTAAAATAGGATCAAAACCCTTAACACATGGACAAATCGAATATATGTCGCGCGAAATAGTCGAAAGGGCTAAAAGTGATTTTAAAAGTTTTATTGAGATAGAAAGGGAAGGGGCCACCGTGGTGCAGTTCCGAGAGTACCGTATCTCCATTGCCAGACCACCATTTTCTGATGGAATGGAAATAACCATTGTCCGACCAGTGGCTAAGGTTTCAATTGACAATTACCGACTACCAGAGAAACTTATGGATAGATTAAAAAACAGTGCCAAAGGCATACTTATAGCTGGACCCCCTGGGGCTGGTAAAACTACTTTTGCCCAAGCAGCCGCTGAATTCTACCAGAAAATGGGTGCTATTGTAAAAACCATGGAATCACCACGTGATTTACAAGTGGGAGACGAAATCACCCAATACGCGCCACTGGAAAAAGATATGGGAAAAACCGCCGATATATTGCTGTTAGTTAGGCCTGATTTCACAATTTACGATGAACTGCGTAAAACTAAAGATTTCCGTATCTTTGCAGATATGCGTCTAGCTGGAGTGGGTATGATTGGAGTGGTGCACGCCACCAGACCCATTGATGCTATACAGCGAATTATTGGCCGAGTTGAACTAGGCATGATTCCATCCATAGTGGATACCACCATCTACATTGATGAGGGAAAAGTGGCAGCAATTTACGATGTGAAACTAACAGTTAAAGTTCCCAGTGGAATGTTGGAGGCAGATCTTTCCCGACCGGTTATCGAAATAAGAGACTTTGAAACCGGGAACTTAGCACATGAAATCTACACTTATGGAGAACAAACCATTGTCATGGATGTGGGAAGCACACAATTAGAGAAGACCCCTATTCAGAAGATGGCAGAAAGAGAGATCATTAAAGAAGTTAAAAAAATGGTGAGAGGCAGAGTGGAAGTGGAAATGAAATCAGACCGTCGGGCCACTGTATGGGTGAATGAAGATGCAATTCCACAACTTATCGGTAAAAGAGGTAAAACTATTGAAGAATTAGAGGCTAAAGTTGGAATTAGTATTGGTGTGGAGTCTCTGGAATCCAAAAAAGGAAAAGCAAAACCCCGACAAAGAAGTGGTCACATCCCAGAATTGTTATCCTCAGATTACATGCTAGTTAAGTTGGAAATGTCAGGTAATTATATTGTTTTGAATTTCGGTAAAGATGTGGTTGGAACTCCTTTTGACATACTGGTGAATGAAGATTATCTTTTCACTGCCACTGTGGGTAAAAAAGGCACCATTAAAATAAAAAAGGATATTGAATTAGCCAAGATTATTATAAATGCTGAAAAAAATAATCTCCCAATTCAAGCTAGAATTAGAAAGGAATAAAATATCTTTTTTGAAAAAGTATTCCCTCAAAATGTCTTAAACATGATAATTGAGATTTAATCAAAGATTTGAATATGTTATAAACATTATAGGAGTATGATCCATGAAAATTGGAGTTTCAACACTGGCATTTTACCCCCAACCACTTGATGAAGTATTAGATTTTCTTGATACTTGGAACATTCAATACTGTGAAATTATTAATGAATATCCCTACGATGAGTTAGATGAAGATATCCTGGGATCATATCAAGTACATCTTACTGTCCATGCACCCTTATCTGACATTAACTTGGCATCTCACAACCAAGCCATTCGAAAATCATCTGTTGCCGAAGTTAAAAAGTCCCTGGACCGGGCTGTAAAGTGGAATGCGGAGTTATTGGTGGTTCATCCAGGGAGCATGCCAGTCATGGGCCGTAAGATAGCTGAAAAAATTTTCCAGTACAATTTAGAATCTTTAAAAGAACTTTCTTCCTACGCCCAGGATTGTGGGGTTTGTATGTGTGTTGAAAACATGCCAAAGATAGATGGCCTATTATTTCAGGACTTAGAGGATCTCAATTTATTATTAGAAGAAATAAATGCGTATATGACTTTAGATGTTGGACATGCCCATAATTCAGGGTTTTCAGCTAGTGATATGTTATGTTACCCCTTGATAAAGCATGTTCATCTTAGTGATAATGATGGAACTTGGGATCAACATAATGCACTGGGAACTGGAAACATAGATTTTGTTGAATTATTCAAAAGCTTGAATGATGTTAAATACGATGGCGTCTTGGTAGTAGAAGTGAAAAATACCACTGATGTTGTTAGAAGTCTGAAATTCAGTGAAAATATGATTTGAAATGTATGTAACTAGGCCACCTAAGATGTCTTCTAGGAACAAATTTAATTAAACAAGTTTCAGCCAGTGATTTGGTTAAAAATTGATTATTCTCATTACAGAATCTTTGAATCAAATTATTTTTATCACAATTACTTAATATAAAATGAAGTAAAGAAAAAAATGAATAGACGATGAATAAATAAAAAAATATAAAGGGGATGTTTTTCTTTGAAAATCGGAATAATAGGTGGAACTGGTGATCAAGGACTTGGATTGGCCTTGAGGTTTGCAAATGCTGGTGAAGAAGTAATTATCGGATCTAGAGACGTTAAAAAGGCTGAAAATGCTATCAATCTTATTAAAAATATGTTAAAGACTGAAGAGTGTGCCAATGTGAAGGGGATGACTAATCAAGAGACTGCCCTTGAAGCCGACTTGTTGATCTTAACTGTGCCATTACAAGCCCAGATGGTTACCCTTAATAGTATCAAAGACCATGTGGAAGGCATGATCCTGATTGATGCTACTGTTCCTATGGAAAGCTGTCTAGGTGGAAGTCCAGTGAAATACGTGAATGTTTGGGATGGTTCAGCAGCAGAAAGAACTGCTAATTTCCTTAAAGATAAAAATGTAAGGGTTGTATCTGCTTTCAATAATATCAGCGCTGCTAGCCTTACTAACATAGAAAAAGATATAGATTGTGACTGCCTAATCTCTGGAGATGACCAAGAAGCAAAACAAGAAGTAATGGTCTTGGCAGAGAAAATACCTGGAGTTAGGGCTATAGATTGTGGTGCACTGGAAAATGCTAGAATTGTTGAAAAAATTACACCACTCCTGATAAACCTCAACATCCGGAATAAAATCAAACTAGCAGGAATAAGAATAACTGGTCTTTAATAATTCTTTTAGAATTAGTGGATTATAAAATTAAATTGAATTTAAAGTTCGAATAACTGCCTCTTTAAAAAATAAAAGGATATATTGATATGGAATACATTAAAAAAACCGCTGAAGGAATTGCCAAACATGCATTGGAGGTTATTAGCCGTGTTGACAAAGAACAAGTTGAATTGATGGTTGAATGCATTAATGAGGCAGATTCAACGTTCATTGTGGGAAGCGGTAGGTCGGAATTGGTTGGAAAGGCATTTGCCATGCGCTTGATGCACTTGGGATTCAGGGTCTATGTGGTGGGAGATGTAACCACTCCTGCTCTCACTGATAAAGATTGTTTAATAGCCATTTCTGGGTCAGGGGAAACCAAAACCGTGACTATTGCAGCCGAAACTGCTAAAGAAGTTGGGACCAAAGTTATTGGTGTGACCACGGATATTAGTTCTACTCTTGGAAAAAATGCCGATGTTGTGGTTAACATTGACAGTAAAAGTAAAGTGCCTTGGAAATATTACACATCCCATGTTCTTAAGGGTAATTATGATGATTTAACTCCTATGGGTACTCTTTTCGAGGATAGCACCCACCTCTTTTTGGACGGTCTTATAGCATCATTTATGGTTCGATTGAACAAGAAAGAAACTGATTTGGAAAAGTTACACTCCCAAGATAGATAACCCTCCCAAGGTCATGATTTTTCTTATCCCGAATTATATAATACACAATTTAAGAGTTTTTTAAAAAAAATATTACTGGAAACAAAGATAAGAAGGTAAAAAATGGACTCGGTGTTAAGAGGAGAATTGGTTGTTATCAAGGATCATAAGAAAGCTGCCGCCCTCCATGAAAAAAGCCATTACGGTAAATTCCACCAGAATGAATTACAACTTTCACCACTGGAAGCTTTATACCTTCTTGAAAAAGGTAAGATCAAAATACTGGACAAAACACCCCATGGGAAAGTATTATCTGTAGATGAAATATGGGAAATGATCCAAGACAAAGGTCTACTATATAAATACATTGTCTTCAGAGACTTACGAAACCGAGGATATGTTGTTAAAACCGGTTTCAAGTATGGTTCAGAGTTTCGGCTATACGAAAGAGGTAAGTCTCCTGGTGATGGTCATTCTGATTATGTGGTGAAGGTAGTAACTGAAGATCAGAACATACCCATCTTTAACTTCTCCAGTTATGTCCGTGTTGCACATGGAGTTAAAAAAAAGCTCCTCATGGCAGTAGTGGATGATGAACAGGATATAACCTACTACAATGTTGAGTGGACCCGGCCATAATGCTCTTCGCAATATTCAAAACTTTATTAATTGAGCATGCCTATTAACTATAATGATATAAAGGTGATTTATTGATAGATCCATGGAGTTCAGCCATCTTAAACTATGAAAAACTCATAGAAGAATTTGGAATCAAACCATTTCACGATCTTTTAGATGAAATAGAAAGTCCTCACATTCTCATGCGCAGAGGTGTGATATTCGGACACCGGGACTACGGTAGAATAGTAAAGGCTATGCGAGAAAAAAACAAATTCGCTGTGGTAACCGGTATGATGCCCAGTGGTAAAATGCATATAGGCCACAAAATGGTTGTAGATCAATTAATCTGGTACCAAAAAAGAGGTGCCGAAATTTACATCCCCATTGCTGATATGGAATCATATTCAGCACGAGGAATTGATTTTTCAGAGGCTAAAAGGATTGCAATAGAGGAGTACATCACCAACTACATCGCCCTAGGTTTAGATCTTGATAATGATAATTTGCATATATATCTCCAATCTGAAAATAAAACTGTGGGGGATTTAGCATATAAACTGGCTAAAAGAGTTAATATGAATGAGATGAAAGCCATATATGGTTTTTCAGGCTCTACTAACATAGCACATCTATATACACCACTAATTCAAGTAGCGGACATATTACATCCCCAACTAGAAGAGTTTGGGGGGCCTAAACCTACAGTGGTTCCAGTTGGACCAGATCAGGACCCTCATATACGCCTTACCAGGGATATTGCAGAGCGATTCGGAACCCAATTCAATTTTATAAGCCCTTCTTCAACATATCACCGCTTCATCACCGGACTAACCGGGGGCAAAATGTCCAGTAGCAAACCTAAAACTGCCATATTTCTCACTGACTCAGCAGAAATGGCAGTAAAAAAGTTAAAATCCGCGAAAACTGGCGGAAAAGAAAGTTTAGCCGAACAACAAGAAATGGGTGGCATCCCAGAAGACTGTGTTGTTTATGAAATGCTACTTTACCATCTACTCCAGTCTGATGATGAGTTAAAAAAGATATACCATGAATGTAGGGAAGGTAGTATTATGTGTGGTGAGTGCAAAGCTAGGGCTGCAGAGATGATTAAAAATTTCTTTAAAGATCTCCATATTAAAAGAGAAAATGCCAAAAACAAAGCTAAAAGTATATTAAACTAGAAAAGTTTAAAAAAATAATATTCACAACTAAAAATAAAACATAAACTTCATAGATAATAGGAGTTTTAAAATGGCTAAGGAAAGATTTGAGGGCGTATTGGGTGGACTGTATAGCCGTAACGAAATTTTTCTCGTTTCATCAGCTATGATATTCATATGTTCCGTTTTTATTGGATATGCTTTTTCAGGGGTGTTAGAACCTATATTGACCAATATCTTCGGGGAATTTAAAAGTAATGTTTCTAAGGGTATTTTAAACCTTGACACTGTTTCATTGCTGACCCATAACTTGACTATTATACTGATGATGTATTTTGGAGGCATACTCTTTGGTTTGGGCACCGCATACTTCCTGATATACTATGGCCTTTTCCTTGGCTATGCTGGTTCCCAATATGAATTAGGATACTTTATTATGTCTGTAATACCACATGGTGTTTTTGAGATTATTGGATTCATAATTGTAGGTGCGTCTGGTTTCCGATTGGCCAATATACTGATTAATATTATGAAAGGTTCTTTAAAGTTGCAACCAGACTTTAACATGGCGAATCAGTTTAAATTTTTGTTGGAAGTAAACTATGACGATTTTAAGGACTCTTTAATTATGATGGGAATTGCCATAGTTTTGATCTGCATAGCTGCTATTATTGAAGCAAACTTCACCCCTGGCTGGATAGAATACATGCAAAATGTAGTATAACTACTGATCAAATTGCATGAAATGTATCTGCAAATTTAGTTAATTTTAGGGGTTTTGTGAATCCATGAAATAATATGTTTATAATAATCATTTACTTAAATAACAGTGAATCTTAATTTAAATGAAACTGACACGTTAATCTAGAAGCAATGAAGGTGATTTTATGATGAAATGCATTTCTTGTGGAGCCGAATATCCTGATGACGAAATAATATATACGTGTCGCCAGTGCGATTCAATATTAGAAGTGATCTGTCAACCAAAAGTATCAAAAGATGTTTTTCGATGCCGTAAATCTACAATGTGGAAGTACAAAGAGTTCATGCCCGTGGATCCATCCGGAATAGTGAGTCTGGATGAAGGAGGTACTCCTTTCTGCAAA
The DNA here is from genome assembly GCA_012838205.1 of Methanobacterium sp. Taxonomy (NCBI): domain Archaea; kingdom Methanobacteriati; phylum Methanobacteriota; class Methanobacteria; order Methanobacteriales; family Methanobacteriaceae; genus Methanobacterium; species Methanobacterium sp. The sequence goes on along the minus strand of DUPR01000014.1, from coordinate 13,148 downwards.
TGCGATAAACTAGGAAAAGAATTAGGAGTTGAACTTTACGTTAAAGTAGAAGGTTCCAATCCAACTGGCAGCTTTAAAGATAGAGGCATGAGTGTTGGAATTACCAAAGCCCTGGAATTAGGTGTGGATACAGTAGGCTGTGCCTCCACTGGAAACACATCTGCCTCTCTGGCTGCCTATGCAGCAAGAGCTGGTTTGAAATGTGCTGTTCTGCTCCCTGCAGGTAAAGTTGCCTTGGGAAAGTTGGCCCAAGCAATGTTCCACGGAGCTCAAGTTATATCAGTTAGGGGTAATTTTGACCAAGCTCTGGAAGCAATCACCACTTTAGCCCTGGAAGGGCAGCTTTATCTTTTAAACTCAATAAATCCTTACAGATTGGAAGGTCAAAAATCAATTGGATTTGAAATTGTGGATGAACTTGGATGGAAATCGCCTGACAGGATAATATTACCGGTTGGAAATGCTGGAAACATCTCTGCAATTTGGAAAGGTATAACTGAGTTTTATGAAGCTGGATTTATAGATGATCTCCCCCGCATGACAGGAATACAGGCTGAAAAAGCAGCACCTATCGCCAGAGCAGTGTGGGATGGTCGGGATGACATTATCCCTGTGGAAAATCCAGAGACAGTGGCTACCGCAATTCGTATTGGAGCCCCAGTCAGCGCCAAAAAAGCGATCAATGCTATTTATGAATCAGATGGGTTAGCAGAAACAGTTAGTGATCAGGAGATTTTAAGTGCTCAGAAATTACTGGCCCGTACTGAAGGCATTGGAGTGGAGCCAGCCTCAGCAGCATCTATTGCAGGACTTAAAAAGCTGATTAATTCCGGTAAAATAGATAGAAAAGAACAGATCGTGTGCGTAGTTACTGGTCATGTCCTTAAAGACCCTCAGGTAGCAATAAATGCATGTGAAGATCCTGTTGAAGTAGACGCCGATATCAATGCACTTTCTAAGATAATAAAGCGTGATTAATGGAGTTTGCCCCCTATTTTTTGGGAAAAAATCTGGACTATTTCTATATCCCAATTTTTTCTTCATGAGCCAAGATCATATAATTCGTGATGTGGTGTCCCAAGATCATAGGGATTATCTTGACATGCCCCAATACCATATGGATCACCAAATAATCCGTATTTTTAACGATACATATATATAGGAGTACAGCAACAGTGTATATTAACAAATATACTAAAATGAGGTGATTAATATGGAATTACCAATAGCTCCAATTGGAAGAATAATAAAAAACGCCGGTGCAGAAAGAGTCAGTGACGATGCTAGAGAAGCTCTAGCTAAAGCCTTAGAAGAAAAAGGCGAATTCATTGCTATTGAAGCTGTTAAACTGGCAAAACACGCAGGAAGAAAAACTGTTAAAGCTTCTGACGTCGAATTAGCCGTCAAAAGGTTATAAGTTAACCTTCCTTTTTTATTTTCTTTTTTAATGCCTTTTCAACCCTCATTATAACCGTTTTTTTCCACTCTCGACTTCGTTATATCTTGGAAGATTTCAGCTAATTTTAGTCAATATTTGTGCAAACACTAAACTTCATATTGATCATATCCCGGTCAATAAAAATGTTTCTTCACGGTAACATTCTTCATGAACTTTGATGTGATTAGAACTTCGTATTCGACAATATCAAGTTAAAAACTACCAGAATAACAGCCAAGTTTTTTTTGAAATAACTTGAAACACTATTTTTAGACAAATCAGTTAAAAGATGAGCAGATGGATGTGAGTATGGTAGGTTTAAATTTGGAATAATAATATTAACTAAACTGAATCCTTAAAAAATAATGGTAAAAAATACTTTAAATCAATAAATAAAGTGGAAAATAAGGTATTCTAGTCATTTTCTACTCTTACTTGTTTTTCACGAAGTATTAGAATTTTGGATCTTGGTGATATCAATAAAATCGTTTATATGAATGGGTTTTAAATTGATATTGTAAAAAAAGATTTGAAAACAATTTTGGAATTTACTTATGCAACTATGCTTAGATAAAGTATATATACTGTAATTAACTTATTTTGTTACATCTAATTTTAGAATTCTAAAAGATTTTTTTAAGTTTAAAATTAGAATTTTTAGGTCTATTCATCCAGACCAGAACTTCACATGCCTATATGATTATATACTGTGAGGTCTAAAATTAGAGTTTGCCGATGGATGGTTAAAACCAGATGAAAAAGGAGGTAAATTTAATGGCAAAAGCAATGTATGTTAAATTTGATGTACCTAAAGAGTTAGCAGACAAAGCCTACGAGGCTTTAGAGATCGCGAGAGATACTGGTAAGATAGGAAAAGGATCCAACGAGGTAACCAAAGCAGTGGAAAGAGGCGATGCTATACTAGTATTACTGGCTGAAGATGTTGATCCACCTGAAATTATCGCTCATATGCCTGTTCTCGCTGAAGAAAAGGAAATTCCATACATTTACATACCCACCAAAGATGAGCTTGGAGAAGCAGCAGGTCTGAATGTTGGAACCGCATCTGCTTGCATAACTGATGCTGGTGAAGCAGAAGATCTCATAAAAGATATCGTAGAAAAGGTAGAAGAGCTCAAGAAATAATTATTTATTAGGGCATAGCCCTTCTCACACACAAAGGTGATTAAATGGCAGAAGCAACTCCTGCAGAAGTTATTGAAGTGTTAAAAAGGACTGGTATGACTGGAGAAGTCATGCAAGTAAAATGCAGGATATTGGAAGGAAGAGATAAGGGTAGGATATTAACCCGAAATGTTATGGGAGCCATAAGGGAAGGCGACATTTTGATGCTCTTGGACACCATCAGGGAAGCCAAGGAAATCCGTACACCCTAGAATATATAAGGTGACAGAATATGAGAACATGTTCATTCTGTGGAGAACAGATACAAGAGGGTACTGGAACTATGTATGTCAAAAAAGACGGTACTATATATCTTTTCTGCAGCAGTAAATGTGAAAAAAATCGTATTAAACTCGGTAGAGTTTCCAGAAAGGTTAAATGGGTTAAAAAATGAATGAAAAAAGTTTTGTAATGTTGAAACCTGATGCAGTTCTGCGTAGGTTAACCGGGAAGATATTAACCCGCTTCGAAGACCGGGGCTTGCAAATTTTGGCAGCGAAAATGATGGTCATTCCCCGCAAACAAGCTGAAGAACACTATGCTGAACACAACACCAAACCTTTCTTTGGTGATCTGGTTGATTACATTACTTCTGGGCCGGTTCTGGCCATGGTTATAGAAGGAGATGAATGTATCAACCTAATCAGGAAGATGGTGGGAGCAACAAATCCTAAAGAAGCAGACTTAGGTACAATCCGTGGCGATTTTGCCATTCAAACCGGTAGAAATATTGTTCATGCTTCTGATTCACCAGAATCAGCTGAAAGGGAAATTGCACTGTTTTTCAAAGATGATGAAATCTGCGAGTATCAGCTTCCTGACCAGGAAATGGTATACGAAGAACCATAAACTTTTTGAGAAACATCATCATCTTAATCATCAAAGATGAATTAATCATACAATACAAAAACAATAAATCCAATTAACAAACAGGGAACTTAATTTTTATTCCCTCATACTTTTTAAGGGCGGAGGACTAGCTTGAAGATAAGATCACCTATTGTATCTGTTCTTGGTCATGTTGACCATGGAAAGACAACACTGTTAGATTTCATCCGAGGCAGTGCCATAGCCCAGAAGGAAGCAGGTGGAATAACTCAACACATAGGGGCTACTGAAATCCCCATGGAAGTTATTGATAACATCTGTGGAGCTTTCTTGGATAAACTTGAAATCAAAGAAACCATCCCGGGCCTGTTTTTCATAGACACCCCAGGGCATGAAGCTTTCACCACCCTACGTAAAAGAGGGGGTGCCCTTGCTGATTTAGCAATCCTCATAGTTGATTTAAATGAAGGATTCAAACCTCAGACCTACGAAGCATTGAACATCCTGAAAATGTATAAAACCCCTTTTGTAGTGGCCGCCAACAAGATTGATAAAATATATGGATGGCAACCACACCCAGGTGAATCTTTCTCTCAAACTTACCCCAAACAACCCTCTAACGTCCAGAACGTGCTGGATAATCAAATTTATGAGTTGGTTGGAATACTACACCAAGAAGGTTTCGAATCTGAAAGATTTGATCGGGTTGAAAACTTCGCCCGACAAGTAAGTATTATCCCCATCAGCGCGAAAAGTGGTGAAGGAATAGCAGAACTATTAACAATGCTCTTAGGACTGGCTCAACAGTATCTTAAAGAACAATTGCAGATAGAAATGGATTCCCCTGCCAAAGGAACAATTCTTGAAGTGAAAGAAGAAGTTGGACTGGGAACCACAATTGATGCTGTTGTGTATGATGGTATAATCCGTCATAAGGACACGATTGTCCTAACCACTCCTGAAAATGTTATAACCACTAAAATAAGATCACTTCTAAAGCCAAAGGCATTAGAAGAAATTCGAGAAGCAAAAAAACGTTTTGAGAAGGTGGATGAAGTAGTTGCAGCAGCCGGTATCAAGATCGTTGCCCCTAACATTGACAATGTCCTATCAGGCTCTCCCCTTCGAGTGGTAAGAGGAAACTTGGAAGAAGTTAAAAAAGATATATTACATGAAATAGAGAACATAAAAATAGATACTGATGAATTAGGAGTTATAGTTAAAGCAGACACCTTAGGATCCCTTGAAGCACTAGTAAATATGTTGCGCGACATGAAAGTTCCAATTCGTGCCGCAGACATTGGTGATGTTTCCCGTAGAGATGTTATTGACGCATCCATAGTAATGCAGGAAGATGAACTATCTGGGGTGATCATTGCCTTTAATGTTAAAGTACTGCCTTCGGCTTCCGAGGAAAATAAAAACACTGCTGTTAAAATATTCTCTGCCGATGTAATATACCAGTTAACTGAAGATTACCAAGAATGGATTCAAGAAATTCGCGAACACAAGAAAAATGAATGGTTTGCTGCCATTATAAAACCTGGAAAACTGCGAATCATACCAAAACTAGTTTTCAGACAGAGTAAACCAGCCATAGCCGGCATCGAAGTTCTCAGTGGAAGTGTTAAAAAAGGTTATGGTCTTATAAACAAGGACGGACAACGAGTAGGCGTAGTTGAGAGTATGCAAGATAAAGGAGACAACTTGCCATCAATATCCAAAGGACAGAAAGTAGCTATGGCGATAAAAGACGGAGTCTTCGGCCGTAATTTAGATGAAGGCGATGTTTTATATGTGGATATCCCTGAAAAACATTTTGAAATCTTGGAAAAAGAAATGAAATCTGATCTCAGTGATGATGAAAACGAAACACTCCAAGAAACCGTGGATATTAAAAGGAAAAATGAATCAAACTGGGGAATTTACTGATAAGTCCGATTTAGCTATAATTATATTCAATCATCATCAATAGATGGAAAACGATAAATAATATGAAACTAAAACACCAAAAATAAGATGGAGGAGATATATTGGCATTTAAATTAATTATTTCCCAAGGCGAAAACAGCCATCAATTGGAAGTGGAAGCCGCTGCATCCAAAAGATTAGTAGGAATGAAAATTGGCGAAGAATTCGACGCTGCACCAATGGGCCTTGCAGGATACACTCTTTGCATAACTGGAGGAAGCGATAAAAACGGTTTTCCCATGAAAAAAGATGTTGAAGGATCTCGAAGAATGAAAAGCCTCCTTTCAGGAGGAATCGGATTTAAACCAAGTCGAAAAGGTCAGAGAAGAAGAAAAACCGTTCGTGGAAACACAATATCCGATGACATAGTCCAAATTAACACCATAGTGGTGAAAAAAGGCTCTAAATCAATAGAAGATCTTCTAAACAGTGATGAGTAAAGATAATAGGTGTGACGAGTGAAAGTACAGTCTGAAGTTAACATTGGGCTAGTGGGGCATGTTGATCATGGTAAAACCACCCTCACCAAGGCCTTGTCTGGCATATGGACCGACACCCATAGTGAGGAAACCAAAAGAGGCATATCCATCCGTTTAGGTTATGCAGATATAACCTTCCGGAGATGTATGCAATGTCCTGAACCCCAGTGCTATACCACTGCCCTGGTCTGTGAACACTGCGGCAGTGAAACCCAGACCCTCCGCAAAGTTTCATTTGTAGATTCACCAGGACACGAAACCCTCATGGCCACCATGCTCTCCGGAGCAGCAATTATGGACGGTGCAGTTTTGGTTATTGCAGCTAATGAATCCTGCCCTCAACCACAAACCAAGGAACATCTCATGGCACTGGATGTTATAGGGGTGAAGGAAGTTATTGTTGTCCAAAACAAGATTGATATTGTTTCCAAGGAGCGAGCCCTGGAAAGTTATCACGAGATAAAAGAATTTGTGAAAGGAACTTGTGCTGAAGACGCCCCCATTATACCTGTATCAGCCCAACAATCTGCTAACGTTGATATTCTCATTGAAAACATCCAACACATCATAAGAACACCCCGGCGCTCACTTAGAAAAGCACCTCGTATGTACGTGGCCCGATCATTTGATATTAACCGGCCAGGTTGCAGTCCTAGCAAAATACAAGGAGGAGTTATCGGCGGATCTCTGATCCATGGTAAATTACATGTTGGAGATGAAATTGAGATTAAACCTGGAATACAAATAAAAAACAAGGGTAAATTAGAGTGGTTAAGTCTTTATTCCGAAATTATTGGATTAACTGGTGGAGGAGAAATCGTCGAAGAAGTGGGTCCTGGAGGACTCATTGGAGTAGCCACCAACCTAGACCCTGCACTCACCAAAGCAGATTCTCTTTCAGGATCAGTGGCTGGAAAACCAGGAACTTTGCCTGATATCTTGCACCAATTTACCATAAAAACTCACTTACTGGATCGAGTGGTGGGCACTAAAGAAGAGAAAAAAGTGGACCCCATAAAATCATCAGAACCCCTTATGATTAACATTGGCACAGCAACCACCATTGGAGTGGTCACCAGCGCCAGGAAAAATGAAGCAGAAGTTAAACTTAAGCTACCTGTCTGTGCAGAATCTGGTCAGAGAGTTGCTCTTTCCAGAAGAGTTGGTGCCAGGTGGAGGTTAATTGGTTATGGAATCATACGCTAAAGAGGCAGTCTTAGACGCAAATTTTTTATGATGTCCGCCCAGTTTTCACTGGATCTAATCGAAGAACTGGAGCGTACATTACCATCATACCATCTCTATGTTCCTTCACCAGTTATGTATGAGTTGGAAAAGATTAAAAAAAGAAGTAAAGGGAAAAACAAGATAGCGGCTTCGATAGCTCTTAAAATAGCTAAATCCCCTCCTTTTAAACTGAAAAAAGTATCACTTTTAAAGGGAGAAATGGTGGATGACGCCTTGCTCCGCATATCCCGTGTTCTGTGCACCAATGATCGTGACTTAAGAATTAAGGCAAGGAAGAAAGGAATCACAGTTGTTTACTTACGCCAACGACGATACTTGGCTGTGGATGGACATCTTAACATTTAATTTGAGTGGTAACACTGCCAAAATGAACATTTCTGTTTAAAGTCACTTTTACTTAGTGATTATCAAATAAAATCATGAAAAATAAATAAATTACTAAAGTCATAATATTAGACATTTACTTTCAAAATATTATCAATTTTTTATGTGGAGGAAATCAAGCATGAATCTCTGGAAGGACATAAAAACTGGGCCATCAGCTCCTGAAGTGGTATATGCAGTTATAGAAATACCCAAAGGATCCCGAAACAAGTATGAGTATGATAAAGACATGGAATCATTCGCCCTGGACCGGGTGCTCTATTCCCCATTCCATTATCCTGCCGAATATGGTATTATACCCCAAACTCTATACGATGACGGGGACCCCACAGATATCATGGTGATCATGGATCAGCCAACCTTCCCTGGATGCGTGATTGAATCCAGACCCATTGGAATGATGCGTATGATCGATGGCGGAGACCAAGATGACAAGATCCTAGCAGTGCCAGTGGAAGACCCACGGTATAAAGATGTGAAAGACATCAAAGATGTGCCTCAATCATTACTTGACGAAATAGCCCACTTTTTTACAGAATACAAAACATTAGAAGGGAAAAAAACTGAGGTTTTAGGATGGGAAAATGCATCCAAGGCTAAAGAAGCTATAATGCACTCTGTTAAACTTTATCAGGAACTTTAATAATTAAAAAATGATAATATGAGGGATTTGTTTGTATTTAATATCCGAAATAAATGACACGGTAAGAATCCCACCAAACCGTTTCAATGAACCTCTAAATGAGGTGGCCAGTGAAATAATAAATGAAACCTACGTTGGCAAAATTGATAAGAAAATGGGATTAATGGTTACCGTTAAAGACATTAAAGAAATTGGGGTGGGTAAAGTCATAATGGGTGACGGAGCTGCCTACCATGAAGTAGTATTCACTGCACTTTTCTTCAAACCAGAACTGCACGAAATTGTGGAAGGAGAAGTTATTGAAGTAACTGAATTTGGTGCTTTCATACGTATAGGGCCAATGGACGGTTTGGTGCACGTATCACAAGTTACTGACGATTACATAAACTATGATGGAAAAAGAGGAGCTTTAATTGGAAAAGAATCCAAAAAAACTTTGGAAGAGGGTAACCGAGTTCGTGCAAGGATCGTGGCCCTTAGTCTGAAGGGTAAATCTTCAAAAGAAACAAAAATTGGCCTCACCATGAGACAACCCAACTTGGGACGGGTAGAATGGATTGAAAAAGAAAAAGAGAAAAAAAGTAAAAAACCAAAAAAAGGTAAAAAGGAGAAAAAATAAATGGCCATCAAAGCATGCACCCAATGCCACCGACTCATGGAAGAAGATAGATGCGCAGTCTGTAATATGGCCACTTCCAAAAACTGGAGTGGTTTTCTGATTATCGTAGACCCTGAAAATTCACCCATTGCCCAAGAACTACAGATCACATTACCTGGAGAATATGCTCTGAGGGTTCGCTAGTGCTAATACTGCAAGAAAACTTACGTTCAGAATTAAAAAAACCAATAGGAGATCTCTACTCATCCCTAGATAAAGTTGAAGATTTCCTGAAATCAAAATATAAACAAGAATTATTGATATCCGTGGGCGATGTAACCACCCACAACCTCCTGAAAGTAGGATTAATACCACACTTGGGAATTATTGATAACATTGTCGAGAGAAAACCGGCAAACTATGAAATAACCTATGACAATGTAACATTAAATGCTGAAAACCCCCCTGGAGTTATAACCGACCAATTGCAAGAAACCATCAAAAAGTCCTTTCCACTGATTAAATCAGGATTCCATGTTGTAATCCGGGTTGATGGTGAAGAAGATCTGGCAGTTCTTCCCTGCATATTAACAGCCCCTTCCGGTTCTCTGGTTCTATACGGACAACCTGGTGAAGGTTTAGTGGTTTGTGAAGTTGATAAAGTAATAGATAAAGTTAAAAAGTTTAAAGATAAATTAGAGGAAAGATAAGGAGACAATATCATGGAGATAGACATTAAAGAACAGGTTGAAAATCCCCTTTTAAACCGAACTGAAATACACTTTGACTGCATTTACCAGGGAGAAGCCACTCCAAAGGTACTGGAAGTTAAAAACCGACTAGTTGCACAGTTGAACGTTGACAAAAACCTCCTAGTCGTGGATATATTAAATCCTAGTTATGGCGAAGGCCGAGCCGATGGTTATGCTAAACTTTATGACTCTGAAGAAAAACTAGTTAAAATCGAAAAACAGTACATCTTGGATAAGAACAAAGAACCTGTTAAAGAAGAAGAAAAAGAAGAAGAATAATTTAAATCACTTAAAAATCAGGAGGACAGATCAATGAAGAAATTCGAATTATACGAAGTTAAAGATAATAAGATCATCCGCAAAAACCCTGAATGTGTGCGTTGCTCCCACGGTGTTTTCATGGCAGATCACGGAGACCGTTACGCCTGTGGAAAATGCGGTTACACCCAATGGAAAGGTAAAGAATAATCATCATTTTAAGGAGTGATTTTTTTTGGATCTCCGTTCTGGAAGACTTAAAGGGAAAATGGAAAAAGAGGTTGCCGATTTCACATCTTCCCTAGGTTTTGATGTCCGCATCTTCCAGGCAGATATTCGTTGCAACCAAGCCCACACCACCATGCTCATGGAACAGGAGATCATTCCCCTGGAAATAGGGAAAAAAATCCTCAAAGCACTGAAAGAACTTGAAAAAGAAGGTATTGAAGCCCTGAAACTAGATTCAGCTGTTGAAGATATTCATATGGCTGTTGAAAACTATGTGACCAGTAAAATTGGTCCTGATGCTGGTTTCATGCACACTGCCAAGTCACGCAACGACCAAGTAGCCACCGACCTTAAAATAGCATTGAAAGAAGAAATTAATAGTATAAAGAAAGATTTACTTCTTTTTATTCAAATTATCATCCAGATGGCTGAAAAATATGTGGACACCGTTATGGTGGGCTACACCCACCTTCAACATGCCCAGCCCACCACCTTTGCCCATCATCTGCTCTCCCATGCTCAAGCATTGAAAAGAGATTATGAGAGAATTCATGACTCCTATAATAGGATGGATTTTTGCCCATTAGGATCAGCAGCACTTACTACTACTAGTTTTCCCATTAATCGGGAGCGCACTGCAGAATTACTTGGTTTTAAAGGTCCTATGGAAAATTCTATTGATGGAGTTAGTAGCCGGGATTTCATAGCCGAAACTGTATTTGCCTTGACCATGCTGGGGACCACCTTATCCAAGATATCAGAGGAACTCATTATATGGAGCAGTTATGAGTTTCAAATGGTGGAATTAGGGGATGAATTCTCATCAACATCATCTATAATGCCTCAAAAAAAGAATCCTGATGTAGCAGAGATTGTAAGAGCAAAAACCGCCCTTTTAAACGGTGAGTTAGTCACCATTCTTACTATTATTAAATCATTACCCCAGAGCTACAACCGAGATTTACAGGAAGTAACACCCCATTTATGGAAAGCAACCGACACATTACACTCTACACTGAATATTACCAGGGAGATGTTAGCATCCGCAGAGTTTAATGGTGTTCGGGGTGAAGAACTGGCACGGGCCAATTTTTCAGCAGCCACTGAACTAGCTGATCTTATGGTCAGGGAAGGAAAACTACCCTTCAGAACCGCCCACCAGATAGTGGGAAGAGCTGTGAGCATTGCTCTTGATAAGGGTATGCGAGCTGAGGATATGGATGCCCAGTTTTTAGATGAAATTTCACAGGAAATCTCAGGAAACCCACTGAAAATAGATGAGAAAATTGTAAATAAAGCTCTAGATCCAGTGGAGATTATTAAAAGCAGAAAAGTTGTGGGTGGTCCAGCCCCAGATATTGTTAAAGATTCTATTAAAGATTTAAAAAAATTTGTTGATGAAAGTATTTCTTCCTAACCATTATTCTTAAGAATTGAGAAATAAACTTAATCTTTATGATAAAATAGTAAAAATGATAATATTTAATGTACTTTCCATAATTTTTTACTAAGTTTTCGCATTTTTCGGGATTCTTTAACCTGTTTTTCTATATTATCGTCTTTTACAACTATAGATCCCTGATAATCACAAGTTTTTGCATTTCCATGTTCCAGAGTAAGGAATAAACAATTTTCACTTTTTCGGATTACATTCAGGACAGGTCCGGATTGCTGCCATTTTTAGCACAACCCTAATTTTCATTTATTGATTAAAATAGTTTAATAACTAAGAGAATCAACCACCCCTACCAATTGCTTAACCTCCTTATAGACAGTTGCATAAGGGGAATAATAATAAACTTCAAAGACTACAGCAGGAACTCCCCCTTTAATTAAGGGAATAGTAACATACTGTAGACTGGTAGGGTTAGGAGGATAAAAATAGGATAACCATGATATCTTACTTTTGATCGTCCTAGCAATTGTCTCAGCCTTTGTACCTGAAACTGGGCTGAATATAAATCTAGTTTTAGCCCAATTTCCAACATTGTTGTGAACATCAACTGTCAAAGTATACTTTTTTCTTAATATATCTGGAACAACTAGATATTTGGCAAGTAATTGACCATTCATACGTCCTTTTGCATAGTTACCTGCATCTTTAGTTACTGTAACTTGATAAACATAGTAACAGTATTTAAGGGAAGTATCCAGTTCTTTGATTGATTGTAAAAGAGCTTTGTGTGGAGATGATTCTAGTGGATGCACCCCAATTATATATGCTATTTTAGTAGCAGAATCTCTATTTCCAAATGGACCAATCTTTACAACTTTACCATAGCTTGTACTTCCTAAAAAAGTAACAGATCCCCACCATGGTCCCACACCAACTGAGCTTGGTAAATTATTATTACTGTCAATCACTACTTTGGAGAAAGTGTAAACCAGATTGTTGTATCCTAAGTAGCGTCCCAAGTTGGAATAGCTGGAGTAGTTGGGTGCCACCCAGTTACGTTCCATGTATCTTTGCACACGTCCAGCAATGTCAAAATACACAGACTTAGGAATTTCACCACTAATTTGGTTGTCTTGAGAATTTTTTGCAGGATTGCAAAAGTTATGATAAACTGATTCATCAATACCGTTTTCAATATTGCATATGGTGGTAGTTAAGATTAGTAAGAAAGAAGGCATTCCAACTTGAACACCATTGATAGTCACATAACTTGGAAGTTTATGATTATTATCCACATAATTTTTCACAGTACCAGCAGCACGGACAACTTGATCCCTACTGAACTTATCCCACGGTTTAACTGCAACAGTCGCAGGCAATGCAGATTTATATGAATCTAAAATAATACTGTAAGTATAAATCAAATTCTGATAACTTAAATAAGGTCCAAGACCAGTAGTACTGGAATAACCTGGTGCTTGTAGGTTGCGGTCCATGTACCTTTGAACTTTACCTGCAATATCAACATAAACTGATTTCGAAATAGTACCGACATGTATTTGATCTTTAGACTGTGAAGCTGGTCTAAAAATATCTATAAGCTTAGTAGATGATTGATCGTTCTTGTTGATCTTCTGGATGACTGTGGTTAATAATTGTAAGAATTCAGGCATTTCTATTTCTATTGTTAGGGGTTTTCCTTGGAGATCGATTCCACTGATCTCCACTTTGCCAGGTAGT
>DUPR01000013.1 GCA_012838205.1 Methanobacterium sp. | reverse complement strand
GTGTTGGTTTAAAAGATTACATGGGTTTTCGTATAGTCCAAACTATATCCCAGAATGCGAATGAGTATCTGCCTGCAGATTACAATTTCTACTCAGGTAAGGAATACTATTATCCCGTCCAGATAGGTTTTTTAACCAAAGCTTTGACTGGAATCCTTTTGAAGGTAATCTTCTTTATGATGAGAGATTTGGGACCAGGAGAAGAAAAAAATCCATAGGAATTAAAGATGAGTGAAACTAACAACCAACATCTTAAAGTTCTGCTGGTGGGATACAATGGTGCCAACAACACTGGATCTGAAGCCAGATTACTTTCTATAATTGAGGATATTCAGAGCATACTGGGCCCACAAGTAGAAATCACAGTTCCCACCCTCAACCAAGAAAATCTGCACCGTTATCTAAAAGAAGATAAACAGTTGCACATCGCACCTATTCCCGCAGTCTTCTTCATTTCCATTAACCGCCTCGTAAAAAAACATGACCTGGTACTGCTGGTTGAAGGAAGCTGTTACATGGACACTTGGACTTCTGCACTTCTCTGGGCATTCCTTTGGGCTACCCATAGTGCATATAAACAAAAAAAACCCTGCATTGCTTATGCTGTAGATGCAGGGAAATTATCTCGCTTCAATAATTGGCTTGTTAGAAAGGAAGCCAGTAAAACTGATCTAATAATTACTCGAACTAAACACGCTGCTAGAAGACTTAAAAATATTGGAGTAACCAGTCCAATCACATCTACTGCAGATTGTGCTTTCAACTTCCAAATAGAACCTGATGACCAAAATTTGATGGAAAAAATATGGCCGGAAGTTGAAAATAATGGAATTGTAGGCTTAGCTATGGTTGATTTTTCTCTCTGGCCAGTGGTAATCCGTCCATGGGGAAGGAAAGAAAACCTTTACAAATGGCCGTATTATTTCTCACGCTCAAATAATCGGATGAAAATTCGTGAAAAGCTGATTAAAGGTTGGAGTAAGATAGCAGACCAGATAATAGGAGAATATGGAAAAAATGTTGCCCTTATATGTATGGAAGAACTGGATCAACCCCTAGCTGAAGAAATTCATCGAAATATGAAAAATAAGGATCATTGCAGAGTTTTTTCCTCCAGAAAATACAATGCTTCGCAGATGACTTCTATACTTTGCAAACTGGATTTATTGCTTACCTCCCGTTACCATTCTGCAGTTTTATCCCTTAGTGCCGGTGTTCCCCAGATAGCAGTGGGTCATGATCCCAGACTCACTTCACTGTACCATGACCTCAACCTATACCAAGACTACTTTATAAGCCACGATGCCCCCAACATATGGGAAGATATTCAAGAAAAGGTACGTTTACTTTTAGGAAATAATAATTTGCAGAAAGATGTTTTGAAGAAAGGGTTCCAAGAACAGTTAAGTCTATCTCAAAAGAACCGGATCATACTTGGCAAGTTTCTACAAACAAAAGGCATGCTGATGTTATAGAACTTAATAATCGAAGATGGAATATTATTATTAGAAAAAATGAAGATAAAATTATGAAAATAACAATCATAGGCCATATTTTACTTTTAGAATCATTTATTCAAGGAAAATTTGGTGATTGAATGAAACGAGTATTACTCACAGGAGCAAATGGATTTTTAGGTACACAAATAGCTCGTCAATTAATCTCCAATCCTGAAATTAAGATAATCACTATTATCCGTGCAAAAAATAAATCCAACGCTCTAGAGCGTTTGAAGCGAGCATGGTATGACTGGCCCGAACTTATAGAATCACTGCAAGATAAAGTAGAAGTACTGCCCGGAGATATTACTAAAAAAAATCTTGGATTGAATGAAGATGATTTCAAAAAAGTAGTTTCAAACTTAAGTCACATCATCCACACTGCAGCTGATCTTCGTCTACACACCCCCTTAGAAGAACTTCGCAAGACCAACTTACAAGGAACACGTAACTTGATAAAAATTGCACATCAAGCTACGAAAAATAGCCATTTTGAAGGATTTTCCCATATATCAACCGCTTATGTTGCTGGAAAACGAGATGGAATAATAAGAGAAGACGAACTAAGTGGAAAAGATGGTTTTTGGAGTAACTACGAAGAGAGCAAATATGAGGCTGAGCAAACTGTTCGAGAATCAGGTTTGCCTTTTGTTATTTTCAGGCCGGGAATGATAGTCGGAGATTCTAAAACAGGTGAAATAAAAACGTTTAATACAATTTATGCCTTATTAAGACTTTATCTAACTGGAAAACTCCGTTTAATACCCACAAGCCCCTTCTTAATTATGAATATGGTTCCTGTGGATTATGTTGCTAGTGCAGTGTCTAATTTAACCTTCAATCCACAAGTTAGTGGGAAAACTTTTCATCTAACTACTCCCCACTCTAATCTTCCCAACATCCGAGAGTTATTGGAAGAAGTGCGTAAATGGGCCATAACTGAGCTCGATGTCAAACTTCCCCACCCAATTTTTATCCCTATCTCATTAATAGTTAGAAAATTATCATCATTTGCACGTAAAGATAATACTAGAGGTATTTTTAATATTCTAATTACTCTGGCACCATATTTGGATGAGAATCGTGTTTTTAATCAAGATAATATTAGAGAATATTGGCAACCATGCCCGCTGGATTGGAAGGAATACTTGCCAAATTTACTAAATTTTGCTGTTTATCATGGGTTTTTTCACCGTTCAGAACGCACAGTACACGAACAAGTTTTATATCGTCTGAAAAGCCGAAGCTATCCCGTGAAATATTATGATGTGATTGATGGTAAACCCCGGAATAAACCCGTTGACAGACTTGAAAACGACATTATTGCTGCTTTAAACTCTCTTAAAGTAATGAAATTGGAAAAAGGAGATCGTGTGGCCATTGTAGGTTTTAACAGCACTCGTTACCTAACAGTGGAAGTGGCAGTAGGACTTTTAGGAGCAGTTAGTGTTCCCCTTTATTACACCAGTCCTCCTGTTGAAATAGAAAATATTCTAAAGGCATGTCAAGCTAAAGTATTGTTTATTGGATCTTCTCACTTGATGAAACGTTTAAATGAGCTTGATCTTGAACTAGAGATGATTTCATTCTGCAGAGAAGATCAAAAGATTCCAGAAACAGTTCTTCCTTGGCAAAAATTCCTGGAAAATGGGAAAAACTCTAAAATTAACCCGGAAAATATCCAAGCTCCAGTTGAATTCAATGAATTGGCCACCATCCGTTACACTTCTGGCACCACTGGCAAACCCAAGGGAGTTAGCTTTAACCATCATCATCTAGTCTGGATGGCTGAAAGTATGGCATCATTACCCCCATGGAAGGACCGGAATAGTGATGTTAGATATTTATCATTTTTACCTATGAATCATGTGGTTGAAGGAATTTTAGGTACATTTTCCCCATATTATGCGCCGGCATCCATAAAAATCTACTTTTTAGAAAATTTTCATGATCTGGCAATATCTCTGCCTAAAGTCAAACCCACTATTTTCTTCTCAGTACCCCGTTTCTATGAAAAATTATGGAAAATATTGAAAAGTTCGTTTTGGGGTGGTCATTGTCTCCACATGAAAGAGGGAATATTAAAAACAATACTAAAACCATTAATAAAGCGTTCATTCCTTAGAAAAGCCGGGCTTAACCATTGTGCACAACTTATTGTAGGCTCTGCCACCTCAAGCTCCCAAATGATCAATGATTACCATGATTTTGGGATAGAGATCCATAACGCATATGGATTGACTGAAGCACCTCTGGTAACCCTTAATCGTAAAGGGAAAAACAAGATAGGTACTGTTGGTGAACCTCTCCCTGAAACCAAGATAAGGACAGATGAAGATGGAGAAATATTGGTAAAAGGACCCCAAGTAACTCTAGGTTACTTCAAAACAGATTCCAACCCACCCATGGAGGATGGGTGGCTGAAAACTGGTGATCTTGGATATTTAACATCTGAAGGGAGCTTGGTAATTACTGGTAGGAAAAAAGAACTAATAATCAATTCATATGGTAAAAGTATTGATCCCCTCCGTATAGAGGCTTTGCTGCGTGATACTCCTGGTGTTAATGAAGTGATGCTGGTGGGCGAAGGTAAACCTTACTTAAGTAGTCTTTTATGGGCAGATAGTGATTACAACCCTGAAAAAATATCTAAGAGCATCAATGAATTTAACAATCATCTTTCACACCCTGAACAAGTTAAAAAATGGGTTATTCTTTCTGATGATCTTTCCATTAATGGAGGGGAGTTAACTGCTAATATGAAACTTAAAAGAAAGATCATAACCAAACGTTATCAGAATGTGATTGATTCAATTTACATTAAAAATCCCAATAACTACCTTAAAAAGCCAGAAAACCTTATTTTACATTTTGGCCATGAGGAGGTAGATGATGGGATTTAAATTACGGTTTTTATCTTGGTGGACGCCAAAAAAGTTTCAAAAGAAAGGGTTAGATGAATTGGCTAAATACACCATTTCCGGCTTGGATAAGTTATTAGATGATTCAGAAAATTCTGATGCAAAATGTGACAAAGCATCAGCCATAGTTTTAACCGGGAATATTGAGGATAGAAGAAGAGATATGGCCATCATACATAATGAAAAGACGGAAGAGTTGATCAAAGCTTTAGGTCATGAACATGCAATGGAACTAGGGTACAAAACCATGTTTAATGAAGGTTTGTTATTGGGAAAGAAATTCAGGAAACTTTTGGGAGTGGGAAATAGCTTAGAAGATCTGATCACTGCTGCCAAGATACTGTATAAAGTGTTGGGAATAGAGTTCCGTGTAAAAGAATATGAAAATGGCATGTTCCTGGTGGTTAATCACTGTAGTTTATCTAAATATTACACCAGTGATACTTGTAAGGTTCTAAGTGGTGCTGATGAAGGTGTAGTGCAGGGATTAAACCCACATATTAAAATGAATTTCACTGAACGTATGACAGATGGGGCTTCCTGTTGTATGGCATCAATCCAATTTGAGGATGATGCTAAATGAAAGCCATAGTTGTGGGTAGTGGTGCTGGAGGGGCTACTGCAGCGCGTGAACTTCAATCTAGTGGTTTTGAAGTATTAATATTGGAAGCTGGATCCCCTTTCAAACCATTCACCCGACACTTATCCTGGGCTGAACCTCTTCGCCGTTTCGGACTTCTTGGAGGTGGAAAAACTTTTAAACATTTTTTCCCACCAATGAACATGCAACAATCATCCCCGGAACTAATACTGGTAAGGGGACTTACAACTGGTGGTTCCACAGTGTTATCTTGTGGGAATCTGGTGAGAGCAGATCGAGGTTTAAAAGAGATAGGATTGGATTTAACTAGAGAATATGATGAATTATTAGATGAAATTGACCCAAAACCCATTCCTATGGACGTTTGGAGGCCTGTGACACGAAAAATGTATCGATCAGCCGAAAATATGGGTTTGAACCCCCAACCAACACCTAAAGCTGTTAAAATTAGTCGTTGCCAATTTTGTGGCCTATGTGAGTTGGGTTGTGATCGTGGGGCGCGTTGGGATTCTACTAAATTCCTTAAAGAAGCAGTCCAGAAAGGTGCAGTTCTTAAATGCAGATCTCCAGTTATCAAAGTAATTTTAGAGGATAGAAAAGCAACTGGAGTTATAGTACAATCAGGTGGTAGGAAAACAAGATATATGGCTGATGTGATTATTCTCTCGGCTGGAGCTATTGGAACTGCCCAGATACTTAAAAACTCTGGACTAAAAGCAGAGGATAATTTATGGGCAGATATTGTTTTAACTTTAGGTGGAGTTTTACCTGGTGCGCGGCAGATTGAAGAACCACCCATGGCATGGTATACCTCACATAAAGATTATATTCTCTCCCCATATCCTGATATTTTATCTCATTTTTTCCATAAGCCCTGGAGGAATGTTAAAATAGAAGACAGGGTTGGTTTAATGGTAAAATTAGCTGATACAGAAAAAGGTAAGGTTTGTGCTGATGGTAAAATTAGAAAGTCACTCACTGAACACGACCATGATCGGCTGCATATTGCAATAAAACAGGCCAAGGAAGTTATGGAAGGCGCTGGTGTTTCTGGTCCTTTTGTTAGGGGAGTTCATAATGGGGGGCATCTTGGTGGCACAGTGCCCCTTGGAAAAAAAGATGTGCCTGAGATGAAACCATCTTGTTTGCCTGAGGGGTTGTGGGTTGCTGATTTGTCTCTGGCCCCCAAATCTCAGGGTTTGCCAACAATTCTTTTAACAGCAGCCCTTGCATTAAGGGTTAGTCGTCAAATAGGATATTAAAGAAAAGCGGGTAGAGTTT
>DUPR01000012.1 GCA_012838205.1 Methanobacterium sp. | reverse complement strand
TCGTTCTTGTTGATCTTCTGGATGACTGTGGTTAATAATTGTAAGAATTCAGGCATTTCTATTTCTATTGTTAGGGGTTTTCCTTGGAGATCGATTCCACTGATCTCCACTTTGCCAGGTAGTTTTTTCTCGGTTTCTACGTAATTTTTAACCCGAGTGGCTGCATCTTTAGTTTGTTGGATGGTGAATGTTCCTAAGTAATTGGAGAGGTATTTCCATGGTAAGATGGAGATTTTAGCAGGTAATGTAGTTTGGGCAGTTGGGTCGAGGATTTTGCTGTAGGTGTAGATCATGTTTTCGTATCCCCAGTAAGCTCCTAACCCTGTTTTAGTGGAATAATTAGGCGCTTTCAGATTACGATCCATGTATCTTTGTATTATTCCTGCAATTTCTATGTAAGTTGCTTTTGTTAATTGTCCGGTGGTTATGGTGTCTTGAGGTGCGGTGGGTTTATCACATTTTACGTAAGTTATGCCGGTTTTATCGTTGTTATTGATTTTTTGAGTTAGTGAGGTTATCAATCTTAAAAATGAAGGCATATCTACGTCTATCCCGTTGATTGTGACTTTGTCGGGTAGATTTTTATTGTTTTCTATGTGTGTTTTAACCTCATGGCTGGCTTGTTTAATTTCATCTTGGGTGAAAGTTACACTACCAGCAGCAGCATGTGGAATAGGCGTGTTTTTGTTTTGATCAGTAATTTGCTCATTAATAATAGGTTCAGTGCTGTTTGTAGGGTTAACTGTCTCGTTATCCGTGGTTGCGCTAACAGCACCGGAACTTAGAACGATTATCAGACTAAAAAGTAATAATAAACAAAATCTATTAGCGTATTTAACTATGTTAACACTCCCCATCTCCGATTTGATAAAAAATCTAATTTTTACTTGATATATCACATGTATTCATATCATATATTTTTTTGGTTCTATTTTTTTTATAATTACATTATTTAATA
This sequence comes from Methanobacterium sp., assembly GCA_012838205.1. Taxonomy (NCBI): domain Archaea; kingdom Methanobacteriati; phylum Methanobacteriota; class Methanobacteria; order Methanobacteriales; family Methanobacteriaceae; genus Methanobacterium; species Methanobacterium sp. The sequence goes on along the minus strand of DUPR01000012.1, from coordinate 11,319 downwards.
GGGGTATGTTAAAATATACTAATTGAAAGCTACTGCTATATTTTTGAAAATAAATGTTCAGACAGAGTTGAGGGATAACAGCAGATTTATAAGGGAATTAATCGAGTTATGTATTAAATTCTTTTAAATATAGTTCTTTTATGTAATTGTACAGCTAAAAAGAAAAATGTAACAGTGAAAAGTATTATGGCTATGAAATCTGTTTGGATAGGATAATAACTGGTTCCGTTGATAGTGTATCTTATTAGATCTGTGAAGTAAGTTAATGGGGAAAATGAAGCGACTATTTTACCCCAATATGGCATTTGTTCAAAGGGTATGAATATACCGCTGATAAATACCAGTGGAAATCTAACTAAAGATGAGATCATCATGACATTAGATGGGGCGTTAGATGGTGGTGATGATAATATCAAACCAAATGATGAAAAACAAGCTGCAGCTAGGATTATTCCTAATATGAAAATGATGGGGTGGATTATGTTTACACCAATTGCTAAACCAATACCTATAGGTAATATGGGAATTAACATTCCAAATAAAAATGATGCTAACATATCACCGAACAGAAGAGTTGTAATGGAGATAGGTGCAGATATTAATCTTTCTAAAGTCTGTATTTGAGCTTCCCATGGTGCTATCACTGGAGAAACCGCGGTAGCTGTGAAAAATACAGTCATACCAATTAAGCCAGAAATCAAGAAATCTGGTGACATATTTTTACTGCCAATGAAAAAGGCTAAAAACAGAAATAGTGGCATTAAAAATCCAAATATAACTACTGGTCCTTTTAGGTAGTAAATAAGGATGTCTTTTTTCATAATTCCTAAAGAACGTTTCAGTTGATTCAGATACAGATTTATCTGCATTATGTTTCACCTGTAATTTTCAGGAATACTTCTTCCAGGGAAGGATCCCTGGTGTTCAAAGTGATTATCTTCAAGTTCTCCTGTTGCGCGAAATTAGTGACTGAATGTATGAGATCATTAATATTATCAGTGTCAATGATGAATTTATCCCCTTCTTTCCTTACTTCATTAATATTAGGTATTGTTGATAATTTTTGGATATTCACAGTTTTGTCAAAGCTTACTTCAATAGATTTAAGCTTTTTGATCGTGTTTTTAAGATTTCCAGGACGATCAATGGCTGCTATTTTCCCCTTGTTGATTATGGCAACTCTATCACACAAATAATTTGCTTCATCCATGTTATGAGTGGTTAAAAAGATTGTTTTATTGTGATCCGGGAATTCTTGAAGAATGTCCCGAATCAGAAGGCTGCTGTGAACATCGAGGCCAGAAGTAGGTTCATCTAAAAAGATTATCTGAGGATCATTTACCAGTGCCATGCAAAGGATCAGTCTTTGTTTCATACCCTTAGAAAATCCCTTAACCTTATCATTCCTTCTATCATAAAGGTTTAATCTCTCTAAAAGGCTTTTGGACCTCCTTTCAGCCTCTTTTTTGGGAATTCCGTAGAGTTCTGACATTAACATCATGTTTTGCCATGCAGAAAGGTCAACATATGCATTGGATGTTTCTGGAACCACCCCAATATTCTGTTTTGCTTTTAATGGTTCTTTTTGGATGTTAAACCCGAGAATGTCTGCTTTTCCTTGGTTTGGTTTAATTATACCAGTCAACATTCTTAGTGTGGTGGTTTTGCCAGCTCCGTTAGGGCCTAAAAATCCGAAAATCTCTCCCTTATGAACATCAAAGTTAATATGGTCCACTGCAATGAGTTTCCCATATATTTTTGTAAGATTCTGTACATGAATTACGTGTTCCATGGTATTTTGTCCTGATGGGGCGATTTTAAAAGACAAAAGATCAAATACTTTGATTAAATTCTCTTTTTGGGATTAACTATGTTTTCAAACCGCAAGGCAAAAACTAATTTTAGTCAACAATTAATTCATTGCCCATTACTGTCCTTGTTGTCACAAGATTTATCTCCAAATAGAGGTAGTTTCATTGGTTAACTATTTTTTTTAATAATATTTTCTAATTTCATCAACTATCTGTTCATCTCCCACCACTGCCCTGATATCCATAGTGCCCTTTACTCCATATAAACCACATCTGAAGATGAATCCATTGAATATTAATTGAGCCATGATTAGAGTAAAACTAAACTGATATTTTCATGATTAACCTTGACTTTCACAATATATATATACATTCTCTTACAAAAGATATGAGCATGAAAAAAGACACTACACGTGAAATAATCTCTATAATCGCTATTATATTAGGGGTTTTAATGATCATTAACCCCCAACTGGTAGGATACTTGGCTGGATTATTCCTGATCATATACGGTATACTGGAACTAATCAAGTAACTTAAATTAAGTATACTATAATATACCTTTAATCTGAGCTAGAGCCTCACCAGGCTCCAGTACTCCTGCTCTAGTTTCTCTTAGAACCCTTTGGATAGAGAATCGTCGCATGTGAGGTTGATTTTTATGTACCTGCCCAATTAATGGACAGCCATAGATTGTTCTCTTTTTCATTCCCCATTTAAGAGCTATATTTTTAACTTCCCCTTTTTTGAGAGATAAAACTGCAGGTAGGTTTATTCTTAAAACATCACCCTCCTTCTGAAAAGAATTTGCCCCAGTTGACAAGAGATCTCCGTATATGAGAAAGGGGATATTGTTTTCCTGGGTATATGTTAGTATTGTTCTTTCTATGGTTTTTGAACACATCCCACAAGGATGGAAGCGTCCTTCCAGGGAACCATCAATTATTTCTTGCATATCAACATCCAAGTAGTGGTGCTTGACACCCAGTTTTCTGGTGAGGTTTTCTGCGCTGTTGCGGAAGTGTGGCGGGAGAATGATCTTTCCTGGATCCACGGTCACTGCTAATGGATTAAATCCCAACATTTTAGCGATTAAAAGAGAAGCACCGCTGTCAACACCTCCAGATAAGGCTACCACTGCGGAAAAATCCAATTTATTATCATTAGCATAGATTTCATTATATCTCTCTTTTTGGACCTCTTTTATAGTCATACCTATCTTTTCAGAATTATTTTCATCAACACGAATTTTATTGGATTTGGTATGGATTTTTTGTAATTTTTCAATAAGTAATTCAATGTTGTATGGGTTTTTTATACGAAAATTGAGTAATTTGGATAAATTAATTAGAGGTTCTTTTTCTGCATGGCTGTAATCAGATATAATTTTCTCCAATTTTGCCAAAGCAAGTTTCATCCTATATACTGGTACAATGAAATCTGAATTAGCCTCCACATGAATAGAGTTGATTCCCAATTCTTCGCGGAGCCGACCCACCACCCATCCTCCTTTGCCAATTATCACCGATTTTTCAGGACGGTCTGGAGTTATGATCAGAAGATTTCCTTTGTTATTGTCAAAAATAAGATGAGATATTTCAACTTCGACATCTTTATGACCTATATCCCTTCTAATTTTAGAGATTAAAGATATTAATTCATTTTTGGTTATATTCAAAACTACTTCCCCTATATATTTGAAAAAAATTGTAATATAATAAAAAAAAATCTTATGAATAAATCCAGTTATCTCCGGGTGTAGGTGCCCATTAGTTGTCCTTCATCAAGGATGTGTCCTTCCATAGCCCTTAAAACTTCTTCTTTAGTAACTCCAGATGATAAATTTAGTTTGACATCCAATGCATAGACTTTAAAATAATAACGGTGTGTTCCACTTGGTGGGCAGGGACCGCTATATCCGATGTTTCCCCAACTGTTGGAACCCTGCAGTGCACCGTTTTCCAGTTCTTCCCTGGGCATCACCATTTCCGGTAAACTACTGATTTCAGGAGGCAAATTAAAAATCACCCAGTGGATCCAAGTGCCTCCTGGTGCGTCAGGATCATCACATATCAAGGCAATACTGCCATTGTCCGATATTGACAACTTAGACGTGTCCCAATCAAGGGGAGGGGAAATATTTGAACCTTCACAAGTGTATTTAGGAGGTATGGGTTCCCCATCACTGAACACTGGACTCGAAATTTTTAAAACCATAAAATCACCCCTTTCAATCTGAATTCTCTTATATTCTGTTTAATATTTTGAACTGCAAACTACTTATATGTGAAGTGGTTGTACAACACTCCACTGAATGCTGGTTTTAGGTATAAAGAACTTATTATTATAGACACATGCAAATGAAAGTTAAAGTTACCCATAGTCAATTATGGTTTTCAAAGTGAACATCTTTAAGGTTAATGGTAATCCATAAGCAAAAGATCGACAAACTTAAATATAATGTAGCCTCTATAAATGAACGAGGTGATTAACATGGCTGAATTGCCAATTGCTCCAGTAGGAAGGATCATTAAAAATGCTGGTGCTCAAAGAGTTAGTGATGATGCAAGAGATGCATTAGCCAAAGTATTAGAAGACAAAGGCGAATCTATCGCTGCAGAAGCTGTTAAATTAGCTAAACACGCAGGACGAAAAACTGTTAAAGCATCAGATATAGAAATGGCTGTTAAAAGAGCCTAATCTTTTATTTTTTTCTTTAATATTTTTTTTAAGTTATTTAAACTACTATCGATATTTGGAGATGGGGAACTAATTTATCCTAATCCTCTAAAAAAATAACTATTTAATATATATCTATTTTAGTGGCATTATTTAAACCCTATAATTCCAGTCCAATAGTTATTTCAAATCGGTATTGGCCTTAAGCCATATAACTGGTGATAAACTGAATATATAAGAACAATAGTTATAAGTTCTGAATTACTATAACATGTATAGTTCAATAAAGGATATTTATATTCTAAATAAAAATTTACTGATCCATGATTAATATTTAATTAAAAATTCATTAAATCGGAAATTCACACATTCTTTGAATCCCAATAAAAATTTTTTAAGGTTTTGATAATTTTGAGTAGAATATCCATATTAGACCATGACCGCTGCCAACCCAAAAAATGCAACTACACTTGCATTGAATACTGTCCTGGTGTGCGCATGGAAGAAGACACCATCACCATCAACCCTAAAACAAAAAAACCAATCATTTCTGAGGAACTCTGTTCAGGGTGCGGTATATGCACTAATCGTTGCCCATTTAAGGCTGTGAGCATTATTAACTTACCTGAAGCATTGGAAGATCCCATACACCGTTATGGGCAGAACCAGTTCGAATTATTCGGTTTGCCCACCATAAGAAAGGGTTCTGTTGTAGGACTCTTAGGTCCTAATGGTATTGGTAAATCAACCATCATCCGCATATTATCCGGAGAACTGCACCCTAACTTGGGGAATTTTAATGAAGAAGTTCCTTGGGAAGATATATTCAATTTCTTCAAAGGAAACCAACTGCAAAGTTACTTTCAGAAACTTTCAGAAGGCGATTTAAAAGTAGTGCATAAGCCACAGATGGTGGACTTGTTACCTAAATTTGTGAAGGGAAATGTGGCTGATCTTTTAAACAGTGTTGATGAAAGGAAGCGACTGGAATTTGTAAATGAATCCCTTCAATTAGAACCAATAATGGGGAGGGAAATAGCCAACCTAAGTGGTGGTGAGCTTCAAAGAGTTGCTATCGCAGCTGCAGTCCTAAGAGAAGCAGATTTCTATTACTTTGACGAACCTACCAGTTGGTTAGATGTTCGCCAACGATTATATGCCATCAAGGTTATCCGGGAGTTGGCAAATGAGGGTAAATCTATCCTGGTAATAGAGCACGACCTAGCAGCATTAGATGCTATTTCCGATTACGTGCATATTCTTTATGGTCAACCTGGGGGTTACGGCGTTGTTTCCCAAATGCGTGGTGTTCGAGTAGGAATAAACACCTATATTAGTGGTTATCTCCGGGAAGAAAATGTTCGTTTCCGTAAACAAGCAATAGAATTCCATGTAAGACCCCCCACTGTAAAGATTGACACCGAATCAATATCCTCCTATACTGCTCTTCAAAAGTCTTTTAACGGCTTCCACTTGGAAGTTGATAAAGGTGAAGTTCAACATGATGAGATACTAACGGCTTTTGGACCCAACGGTATTGGAAAAACCACATTTGCCAAAATACTGGCTGGAGTGGAAAAACCTGATGATGGAAAGATAAAAAAGAAGGTTACAATCTCCTATAAACCTCAGTACTTAATATCCGACTATTCAGGTACAGTCCAGGAATTTTTGTACACCACAACACCTAACTTTGGTACTAACCTTTTCAAGACTGAAATTATGAAACCGTTCCTCCTAGAGGAACTATTGGAGAAAAAAATGGATGAGTTAAGTGGGGGCGAGCTCCAACGGCTGAGTGTGGCTATCTCTCTTTCCAGAGAGGCTGATATTTACCTTTTCGATGAACCCACAGCCTATTTAGACGTTGAACAACGACTCAGGGCAGCGCGAGCAATAAAACGTGTGATTGAAAGCCGTAACGCCGCTGCCATCATTGTTGACCACGATATCGTGTTTATTGACTACATTTCCAGCCGTGCCATGGTTTTCACTGGGGAACCTGGAGTGGATGGTCATGCCACCAGTCCTATGGATCTGCGTTCGGCTATGAACAAGTTCCTATCAGAGGTTGGTGTTACCTTCCGTCGTGATAAAGAAACAAAAAGGCCCAGGGTTAACAAAGAAAATAGCTACCTGGACAGAGAACAAAAAGAAAAGGGCGAATATTACTATCTGAAAAGTTAAGTAATTCAACCCTTTTTTATCCAATTTCACCATTTTGGGTATTAAATCAGATATATTTATGAATTCATGGTTTAGGATTTAGAATAGCTTCCATATGGCATGAACCTTTGATTTCTACTGGATTTTCAAGATTAACGTAAATTTGAATGTTTTTTTGATAATTTTTATATCTTCATATCCTTATTTTCTAGTTTAAATTTTGACTCAACTGAATTTGGTATTGATCTTCCCACTTATACCAGCCAAATAAATCGGTAATAAATCTATAAATGATTAAAAACCATTACTTTCATGTTTAACTTTTTAAAAATAAAAAAAAAGATTTGAAGAAAAAAAATAGTTATTTGGAAGTTTTTAAGGCTTCCATCCCTTCCAGGAAACACTCAGCAAAGTACTCCACTTGTTTAGTGGGTATGGAAAAACTCACCCTGAGGTAGCGGTGCCCGAATTCTTTACTGGTGTACGATCCTTCTCTGGCGAATATTTTACGCTCAAGGAGGTAGTCAGCTATTTCCCGAGGTGTAACACCTGTATCGATCATGTCGATAGCCATCATATTCCCATCAGAGGGGTAAACTGCTATGAACGCTCCATCAACTTGATCCACTGCTTGTTTGATGATGTCCTGGTTCTGGCGGGTGATGTTTTTGACTCTTTCCAGCCATTTTGGTTTGGATTCTATGGCTGTCATGGCACCGTTCTGAGCTACCAAGTTGGTTCCCAAGTCGTTGATGACAATGGAGCGTATGGAGTTAATTATTTCAGGAACCCCTACTACTGCTCCGATCCTCATACCAGCCAGACCATATATCTTGGAAAAACTGTACACTGTGACTGTGTACTCTGGACATAGCTCTGCTATAAGTTGATGTTCCTGGGCAAAATCACGATAGGTGATATCATGTAACAAGTAGATCTCATGATCTTCGGCAATATCCTTAAACTCTTTTCGCTCTTCCTTGGTGTAGGATGATCCCAATGGATTTAATGGATCAACCAGGGATACTAGTTTAGTGTTCTTGTCCAAATTATCCCTCACCAGTTGAGGAGTGAGTTTATAGCCACATTGCTCATTGTATATGGGAACTGATTTAACATGGTCCCCAAACCGGCTTGCAAAATTGTCTATAATAAGATATCCCGGGTCACAAGTGATGGTGTTGTTTTCTGGTTCTAATATGTCATTGGCACATAGATAAAGCGATTCTGTGGCTCCAGCAGTTACCAAAATATCGTATTCACTACCCAACCCCAAATCTTCCATGATAAGTTCCCTTAAGCGTGGGAAACCTTCTGGTGGTGGGTATTTACAGTAATCATTCCACCGGATGCTGGCGATCATCGCCTCCACAATTCCATTATGATCATGCAGATGGTTGGTGTTTTGCCCCATCCAGATCATATCTGGATCATTGTAAACATAGTTAAAGAATTCATTAGCTGTTTTGAATCCTTTAGGCAGTACCTTTGCTGCTTTAGCATACTTTTTGGGCGAAATCATATCTCTCAACACACAGCTAATCTTAGCTAATTATTTTTATTGTAAAATTAGTAATTCAGGATTACCATAACAAAAACATTTTAAGCATCTTTAAGGGGTAATCACCAAAATACTATTATGAATGTTAATTACAGTTCGATTTTATCTTAACCTAATTTATATCATCACTTAATTTAAAACTATCCCTTCACCGGAGCCCACTATCAACAATGAAAAAACGGGTGCGCAGCCCCTCAGGTCGGCTACGATGCCTTTTTAAGATAGCATACCTTTCACCACTAATATCACCTTTTTCCAGTTCAATCATGATTTTACTACGATATTTGAGGATAGTTCCCCCTACTGGTTCTACCATCCCTTCTCCCTCAAAACTGGCGTACACTTGGTTGGTGATTACCACTGCTATGTCATGTTTGCGGGCGAGTTTAGTGAGGAGTCCCATCTGCTTTCCTAATTCCCTTTTTATTTGAGATGAATCACCATCAAGAACCCGATAAAGAGCTACTGCTGAGTCCAAAATGATGAGTTCCACCTTCTCTCCAGATAAGATCATTTGTTCAACTCTGCGCAAGACAGAATCCTGTTCCGCAAATGTGGATGGTTCAAATACTATTATATTAGGAGCTAATTGGATGAAATCTGTTCCAGATATTTGTTTAACTCTTTCAATAGATAATCCACCTTCAGTATCTATGAAAATGCTTTTACCCCCGCTACTGGCAGATTGAACCAAAAGGTTTAGCGCTATGTTAGTCTTACCCGATCCTGGAGGGCCATAAAACTGAGTGATAACTCCTTTTTCAACTCCTCCTCCAATGAGAGAATCAATGGGAGAAGATGTGAGTATTTTACCATTCTGTTTCATGTTAGATAGAATTTCTGACATTTAATCCTCATCGTTAATTATAATTAAATCTCTATATATTTTATTAAATCCTTCCTGAATAAATATAATTGGTTTAAACTTCACCCTCATTACTCTACTTACTATTTTATTATTGAAAGCAGTTTCTCCATCCCTGCACCTTCCCTTATGATACGTGAGGGAGTAACTGTGAGATCAACTACTGTAGATGAAATTCCATCACTGCAAGGACCAGAATCAAGGATGATATCTGGCTTGTCATCTAACTCTTTTTGTGCTTTTCTGGCAGATGTAGGGGAAGGGTGGCCAGATATGTTGGCACTGGTGGTAGTTATGGGAAATTTCCTGGAAAGTTCTCTGCAGATAACGTTATTTGGAATTCTAATGCCAATTTTATCTGTTCCCGCGGTGACTCTAGATTGTAAATTATCCTTCTTGTTCAAAATTAAAGTGTAAGGTCCTGGAAGGATTTTCTGAACTATCTTCTCCAGATCAGGATCCAATTGCGCCACTGTTTTGATATCTTGTATTTGTGACAAGCAAACAGAAATAGGTTTGTTTTTTAGCCTTTTTTTCATCTGATAAACTTTTAAAACAGCTTTTTCATGGAATATATTTGCTGCTAGACCGTAAACTGTGTCAGTAGGATAGACAATGGTTCCACCTTGGCGTAATATTTCCCGGGCCATTTCAATTTTTGCAGTCTCTGGATTCTCTGGATTGATTTTAATAAGTTTCATCTGATCTTCCTTAAATTTTGATAGTGACTAATAGATAGATTGGGTATTGGTTTCATAGTATTACTATTGCCAGACAGTTATGTTTTTAGTGATTGTAGGTTAAAATATGTAAAGAAAATATATACAAATTTTCTAATTTAGTATTTAGGGTCTTAGATTTTTCATGTTTCTAAAAAGATTTTGCAGGGCTGTTTTGGAGTTGTAACCTAGTGTTGTGATTAGCCTTACTAAAAATACAACCAATATGGTTGTTTTTTCAACTGATTTTGTTTAATGATATGGAAGAACTTTCTGGAAAATCATCAATTGCAACTTTAGGAGTAAGAGAAAAAGACCTCAAAGATGGAAGTTATAAATCTAAAGTGACTGAATTTATAAAAAAAATTCCCCTAGAAAACTAAATTAACTTTTTTTTTATTTACAATTTTTCAAAAAATAAATCAAGAATAATTAACATTTCAAATGTTTACAACTGAATTCCCTCCCTACACTCAGAAAATTCATCCAAATAGCTCATAGGAGAAAATAAAGCTTAATAACATAAAATGAAGTGAAAATAATGATTAGAAGAGCAACTTTAAGTGATGTAAACCAGATAGCCAATGTGATAATGAGGGCCTGGAAAGAAGGATATTCTGGAATTATTGACCCAGAATATATAAAAACTATGGAAACGGATAAATACGTTTCTATTTTCAAAGATAACATCTCCAACCAAAAAGAAATAATCTTTGTTTACGATGAAAAAGGAGTGAAAGGATTTATCTCTGGAAAGGAATTAAAAGGCAAATGCGATTGCGAAGTAGTTGGATTATATGTGGATCCTGAAAATCAGGGAAAGGGAATGGGGAAACTATTATTCAAAAAGATGGAAGAAGAATTTCTGAAAAGAGGTAAAAGTAGACTCATTGTTTGGACCCTCCATAAGGCAAGTAACAATGGTTTTTATTTGAAAATGGGTGGATTGAAAAAAGAAGATAAAACACTGAATTATGGTGGGAAATCTTACGCAGGTGTGGGTTTTGTATTTGATTTGAAATAAGAAATAATAATGTTTAAAGTCTTAGCTTTTTCATGTTTCTAAAAAGCTTTTGCAGGGCTGTTTTGGAGTTGTAACCGAGTGTTGTGATTAGCCCTGCTAATCAATATGGTTGTTTTTTCAACTGATTTTGGCGTATACTTGTGTATTTTTTTTAATCCTAGTTTGGATTTGCATAATTTGAAGAAATCCCCTGTTTTTCCACGTATGGGTTTGATATCCTTTCCCATTTTGTATTTTTTGGATTAATATCTTTGTTAATGCTCTATATAATTTTTTAGCTTGAGTTTCAGTCTTTTTATCTTTAAAAATCTTTAAAGGGTAGGTTAATTTGTCTTTTAATTTTTGAAGTTTAAATTGTTCTTTTGGGAAAAAAGAAAGTAACGATTTTATATTTAGAAATCCCGATTTGGTAGTTTTCGTATTTGTAAATAATTCCTGTCGAATATTATGGTGTCTTTTTTCCTGATTATTCGCCTCCTGATTATTCGCCTTTT